>JAPHUG010000024.1 GCA_026197195.1 Sedimenticola sp. | reverse complement strand
CGGGCCATTATCTGGGGATTTGTCGGAAGTATTTTTGGCGGGCTCTATATCGCATTTATCAGCATGATGGGTGTTATCTCATTGGGTCATCTGGTTGTTATTCCGGCCGCAGCCTTTGCCGGTGCAGTCGGTGCCGCGTTTTATGGTTCATTTCAAGTGGCCATCGTTGGCACGTTGGCAGGTGCAGTCTCCGGCATCGGTTATCAGGTACTAACCAGCAACCTACAGACAGTTGATATGGTTTGGATCTCCCTGATGTGCGGTATGCTAGCGGGATACCTCTACGGCAACACCCATAATGCAGTCAGTGGCGCCTTGATGAAGGCACTGACCGGCTTGGTCGCAGGCGCTTTGGCAGGTTCCCTGCTTTGGTTGATCAGCCTGAGCGGCGTGATGGTGAACAGCTTTTTTACAGGTGCACTGTTAGTCCCTATAACAGGCGCGCTGTATATCTTTGGTATTTTTAAAATTATCAATAAACTGCAGTGTAAGCTGCCACTTCCACTGGTGGGTGCCGTTGTTGCAGGTGCACTCTCTGTTGTGGTGGCAGGGAGTATCGGGTCCGTCCATGCAGCTATAACGACAAGTTACGATGTGGTTCAGCCAGCCATTCACATTATCGATTTCACGCAGGTCATGGGCTCCGTGCTCGGGGGTGCCGTCGGTGGTTTTGTCGCGGGTGGTGTTTATGCTTGGGCTGGCCTGAAGGGGTTGAAAAGGCAGAAAAATGAAGTTGGTGTTTAAAAATTAACCAATTTACAAGAAATAATGGATTATACTCGATCGATATCAGGAATATCGTTGCAAATCAAACAAATGTATCTTACTATCTCGAAAATTCTAATTCAGGGAGTTACACCAACATGGCCTTGAGAAGCAAGGGTAAGCATCTCTTATCTGCAATTTCACTCGCAATCATTACCACTGCAAGTTTTCCAATCCTATCTTTTGCAGCTGATAGTGAAACAGAAGAAAAATATAAAGAAGCTATCTATCTGCGAGAAACCGGTGATACTGGCGCTTCTATCGAGTTATTAAACGGCATTCTAAGCGCGAATCCTCAGCTTCATCGAGCACGCCTTGAATTGGGTGTAGCACATGCCAGGCAGCAAAATTACGAAGAGGCTAAACAACAAGCTAAAGTGGTTTTGGACGATCCCAAGCTTCCACCCACTGTGCGTGTTTCGGTACTGGCCTTTATTGCCCAGATGGAAGCTGAGCAGAAAAAGTACATGGACAACCTCCATGTACTGGAGCCGTCCATCTCTATTGGTATGATGTATGACTCCAATGTCAATACCGGACCCGATGTCAGCACTATCGATATCAGTGGTGGCACTCTTACCCTAACGTCAGGCGCCAATGCACTTGAAGACTGGGCAAAGGTGATCAATGCTGGTCTTTATCACCGCTACCAAGGTTTTGCACCGCTAAACTTTAATGGCCAAAAAGTACGTGCAGCCTGGGAAACCAAAGCAAACCTTTACTCCAGAAGCTACAGCGATTACTCCGAGTATAATTTGGACGTAATGAGCCTACGCACAGGACCGGCTTTCGCAGCTGAAGGTGATTGGCGTGCAAACGTAGGGGCCCAGGTTGACTTCTTGCGTCTAGGTAGTGACAAATTAGGTGTCTTTACATCGTTGCTTCCTTCTGTAACCTGGCAGGTTAAAGATGGCGAACTAACGGTTGATGCCACGCTGCAAGATCGCAATTATACTCGTGCTGTTGATGTAGGTCGTGACAGTGACTACTGGAGTCTTGGGGTTTCTTATGGCCGTCTGTTTAGTGAAGGTAAATTTGCGTTTGCCGGTGGCCTAAAAACCTTTGGAAGTGATGCTGACAATGCACGCTTTAGCAATGATGGCTGGGAAGCCTTCGTCGGTGGTAGTGTTGTAGCTTGGCCAAATGGATCAGTATTTGCGCGAGCTAGTTACAGAGATTCTGAGTACGACGGTGTAGAACCAGTCTTTAATGTGGCACGCAATGAATCACAGAAAAGCCTTTTGATCGGTTTCTCCCATGAAATAAAAGGTAATAAGATGGACGGCTGGAAGATTGAGGGTACCTATAACCGTACTGATAACTCATCCAATGTTGCAATCTATGACTATGATAGGGACATCTATTCGATCTCTTTGAATAAATCATTCTAGATATAATAATGCGCTCATAAAAACCGGACTTGGATATCTCCTTGTCCGGTTTTTTATGTCCGGCATTTATCTTGAGTGATTAATGTTACAGTTAGTGTCGGAAAATTTTACACATGTCGTTCGCGGTTCAATTACCCTCAAAATAACCTCATTAATAACAGTGTGTTATGGCTATTCATTTCTATGGTCTGAATATTGCATCCTGCTTATTAAAGATGTTTATTTCGATTTCAATAATTACAGGTTAGAGAGGGATTAATCATGACATACACAAAAAGTATATTGGCAAGTGCGATTGCAATTGCCTTAACAGGTATGGGTGGTCAGGCCCTTGCATCAGTGTGTCAAGGCGATAAAAACGAGTGTTACAGCAAAACCAAGGTTTACGGTGATGTCTCTGTAGCAGAAGACAGTGTTGGTAGCTGGGGACCATGGGAGCAGTTTGCACAACCGGCCGCCGGTCCACAGCCAGTTCTGGCTGTAATCCCACCTGTACCTGGTGGCCCTAACATCTTTAACGATGCAGATGATTTTGTTCCAGATATTAACAATAGTACACCAACAGGTTGCGAAGCGGGACAAGCCTGTTTTTATTCAACATACGCTGTAATGAAAGGGACGGATCATTATGAATATGGTAATGGAGACGGTGGTGAAGGTTCTTATGAATCTGATTACTCCTTTGGTGCCCCTGTTCCTGCCAACATCAATCCAGAGTTAGACATACCCCAGACCGAAAGCACATCTGAAGATCTTGAAGGTATGTTTGCTGTAGGTCCAGTAACACCAAACTCCAATTATCCAGAAAGAACTTCTGAAGAGATGTCTACCGGTCATTGGCATGACAACAACAACCAAGGGGTTATCGGAAACGCCAGATATGCTCATATGGGAGGCAATACGAGTGATTTTGATGGTGCTGAAAGTAACTCTTATTCATATGTGAATTACTATATACCTGATGCAACAGATGAACAGATGCTGTATGGATACTGGAGCGATAGTGATAGTACTTATGCAAGTTCACCCGGTGAATGTGAGGGTTGCTATTCCGAAGACTACACCTATGATGGTGGAGAAGGTTCTTTTGTAGGGGGAATAGCCACCTCACAAGACGATTTGAATGCACTGAATGCCGGAAATATTCAAGCCAGCTACGCAGGGCATACGGGTTCCTATGGTAATAATCTGAGCATGAATGTGAATTTTGGTAATGCCACATGGTCTGCAGCCGTAAATGGTGGTAGCGACGGGAGTACCTATTCAGGCACGGATTCTTTTGGTGCTGCCTATGTAAGAGGCCAAGTCGGCTTCTATGCATCTGGCACAATCAGTGGTGCTAATATTGCATCGAATTCTATTTCGGCTGACGATAGCACCAATATCTCTGGTTCAATGAATGGAACTTTCTTTGGAAGTAACGCGGCGGGTGTTGGAGGCCTTATTGATATTACCAAGAGTGGTACTGGAAGCAATAACGACAATATAAGGTTACT
>JAPHUG010000267.1 GCA_026197195.1 Sedimenticola sp. | reverse complement strand
CAATGTTCACTTTCTGAACCGCACCACTCTTCACCTGAGCAATAAAGTCAGAATAGGAGAGCGCATTAGTCTGCGTCGTCTGGGAAGAAAAATTATTGAATACTGACATGAGAACGATCGCTATGATCACCCAGAGAATCAGATTCTTTGCCATATCATTCAAGGTCAATACCCTCTACATAACTACCAAAGCCAGTGATCTGAGCGATCTGATCAACCGGCACATTCCGGTTCCACTCCAGTATTGACCTTGGGAACCAGCATAAATTCAATTGCTTATCGCAAAATGACTGCTAACAGTACTATACATTATAGCTCCTCGCCACCAGATAGACCTCCCGGCTTTGAGAACGAGATGCCGCTGGCTTGCGCGTCACCACCTTGGCAAAAGAGCTGCGCACCTCTTTGATGTACTGATCAAACCCTTCACCCTGAAACACCTTCACCACAAAACTGCCGCCAGGCCGCAGCACTTCCCTTGCATATTCCAATGCCAGCTCGCAAAGATACATGGCACGGGGCTGATCAACCGCACTCATACCACTCACATTGGGGGCCATATCGGAAATTACAAGATCAACAGGTCGTCCATCGAGAAGTCGATGAAACTGCTCAAGAACGCTATCTTCCCGAAAATCCCCCTGAATAAACGACACCCCGCCGATGGGTTCCATATCCAGTATATCCAGCGCAAAAACCTGGCCTTTATCACCCACCAGTTTGAGGGCAACCTGAGACCAACCACCCGGTGCCGCACCCAGGTCAACCACGACCTGCCCCGGCGAAATCAGGCGATCTTTCTCCTGCAAATCAAGCAGCTTATAGGAAGCACGGGAGCGGTAGCCTTCGGCCTGCGCCCGCTTTACATACTCGTCATTGAAGTGACGGTCTAGCCACTGATGACTGCTTTTACTTTTTTTCATCGTCGTTAAACAAAACCGGGGGATTATTTAGTCTATTTTAGCCATTCAGCACCTGAAACAGGCCTTAGTGTACTTAAAAGGCTGTCGATCAAGCCACAACTACGTTAGAATGCGCGGCCTTCCAAGTCCGACCGGAGTCGTTCATGTCTCTGACAAAAAAGCAAATCCGCCAGTTGAAGAGTCTGGTTCATCACTTGAACCCCGTCGTTATTGTTGGCCAGAATGGTCTGACAGAGGGTGTATTCAATGAACTTGATATCACCCTGGATACCCATGAACTGATCAAGGTTCGATTAAACGCAGGTGACCGTGAAGAACGCCAGGCGATGATCGACCAAATTTGCCAGCGGTGTAATACCGAACTGGTGCAGACGATTGGCCATGTGGCAGCCTTTTTCAGGCGCAATCACGACAAGCCGGTCATCACCCTGACCCACGACTAAGCCAGCGTAAAACGCAAAAGGGGGCTTTCGCCCCCCTTTGAGTCTACATCAGCACGAGTATGCTGGTGTAGTTATACGTAACGAACCTCAAGAATTTCCATGTGACGCAGGCCATTAGGCGTCTGCACAGCCGCCTCATCTCCTGCGGATTTTCCAATCAGGGCACGCGCCATAGGTGAGCTTACAGAGATCAACCCCTGCTTGATATCCGCTTCATCATCACCCACGATCTGGAAGGTATGCTCGGCATCCTCTTCCTCTTCATAGACATCCACAGTAGCCCCAAAGATCACCCGACCATCGGCATTAACCGTGGTCACATCAATAATCTGGGCATGCGAGAGTTTGGACTCAATCTCCTTGATTCGGCCCTCAATAAAACCCTGCTGCTCACGCGCAGCGTGGTATTCGGCATTTTCTTTAAGATCACCGTGAGCCCGGGCCTCGGCAATATCCTGAATGACTTTGGGACGCGCCACCTGCTTCAGTTCGGTCAGCTCTTCCCGAAGTCGCTCCGCACCTTTGACGGTCAGGGGTACCTTACTCATATCTAAAACCTCTTCTATTCCTGTTTTATGCCCGCTGCCTGAAACAGCAGCGGACTAAAAATCAGTGCAGATCCTGCAAACGAGTGACATTCGTGCTATCAGCCTGCTTTAGCGCCAGACAGAAGGCCTCACCACCTGACATGGTCGTGGTGTAAGTCACTTTGTGTTGCAGAGCCGCCCGCCGCATTGCAGCGGAGTCCGCTATGGCTTTCTTGCCTTCAGTTGTATTGATGATCAGGCTGAACTCGTCGTTCTTGATCATATCAACAATGTGCGGACGCCCCTCTGCCACCTTATTCACACGCTCGCAATCGACCCCGCTCTCCTGGATAACCGTGCAAGTACCACCTGTGGCGTAGAGCTGGAAGCCCAACTCACTCAGGTCACGGGCCACGGAGACAATCCGCTTCTTGTCCTGCTCCCGAACAGAAAGCAGTGCACGACCCGAGCGTGGCAACAGATCGCCGCCGCCTTCCATTGCCTTGGCAAAGGCCTCTCCGAACGTAGCCCCAACACCCATTACCTCACCGGTGGACTTCATCTCTGGCCCCAGAAGGGTATCAACACCAGGGAACTTCACAAACGGGAATATCGCCTCTTTGACGAAATAGGTTTCAGGGATCACTTCCTTGGTGAATTCCTGCTGTTTCAGGCTGGTCCCCGCCATGCAGCGCGCCGCCACCTTGGCCAGCTGCACGCCAGTTGCCTTGGAGACAAAAGGAACCGTCCGCGAGGCACGTGGATTCACCTCCAGCAGATAGATCTCATCATCTTTGATGGCAAACTGCGTGTTCATCAAACCCACCACTTTCAGCTCCAGTGCCAGACTGCGGATCTGTTCACGCATGCGATCCTGTATGGCGGCAGAAAGGGTGTACGGGGGCAAGGAACAGGCCGAGTCACCTGAATGAACACCCGCCTCTTCGATATGCTCCATGATGCCGCCGATGACCACATCCGTCCCATCACAAATGGCATCGATATCCACCTCAATGGCATCGTTCAGGAAATGATCGAGCAAGACGGGAGAGTCATTCGACACACTGACGGCCTCACGCATATAGCGGCGCAGATCGTCCTCATCATGAACGATCTCCATCGCTCGACCACCCAGCACATAGGAGGGCCTGACAACCAGTGGATAACCCACCTCTTCTGCCAACACTACGGCCTGCTCGGGATTGGTCGCGGTTCGGTTGGGCGGCTGTTTCAGGCCGAGCTTCTCAACCATCTTCTGGAATCGCTCGCGATCTTCTGCCAGATCGATAGAATCCGGAGAGGTACCAATAATAGGCGCACCCGCCGCCTCAAGGGCGCGGGCCAGCTTCAACGGTGTCTGGCCGCCGTACT
>JAPHUG010000088.1 GCA_026197195.1 Sedimenticola sp. | reverse complement strand
TGCTCTCATCCGGATCAATACAACCTGGCCAGAGTCTGTTCTGACTGTCTAGTATCACCAGGCCCTGCTCTTTCAATCGGTACAGATCACGCTGCTTGGTCTTGTCCGTCAATTTGCTATAAAGCGCGATGTACCAGGGAGCGCGGCGCAAGATCGCCAATGGCACGGGGGCACCATGCTCCATTAGCTGGGTGGCAATGGCGTATTGGCGGGTGTTGATCTCTTTCTCGTCGTGACGGCGTTTGACGTCGTTTTCAAACAGGATGAAATTGACCAGGTTGTTTACCCGGTCGTGCAGCTTGTTGATGCTGTTGAGCATCCCTTCAAGGAAGAAGAAGACGAAGTCGGTATTCGGGTAGGTCGTTTTCTTCTCCGCCTGCTTACGGGTGTGATTGAACAGGGTGAAATACTGGTCGATATGTTCGAAGTAGTAGCGCGCCTGAGCTAAGGGGGCGTAACGGAATCCCTCGCATTGCAGCAAGGTGGCTTCCAGCACACGCCCTACCCGCCCATTGCCATCCCAGAAGGGGTGAATGAGTTCGAAGTAGTAGTGCACCAACGGCGCACGGATCAGAACCGGGAGCTTTACATCGACAAGCTGCTGGTGCCATTGAACCAGTTGCTCTAGTAGTAGCGTCACATCCCCACCATACTGAGGCGGCTTGTAACGCCCCCCATGGGCCTGAGCGCCCACATGGGTCGCAATCCCCTTGGGATTGTCCCTGAGCAACCCTGGACGGTTGTACTCATGGGGCAGCTGATCGGTCACCGCCGCATGGACCCGCAGGATGAAATCCACATCCAACTGCCAGCCGGGGGTGGCCGCTGCCTGCTGGGAGAGCTTGTAGGCCTCGCTGAGGTTGCGGGCCCGACGTTGCTCGATATCCTGCACCGCAGCTGGGGGGAGGTCTACAGCTTGAAGTGTCTCCTCCTCGGTGAGGGTTCCCCCCTCGATACTGTTGGTGCCGAAGATGCTGCTGACCACCACCTCCTTCTCCAGGCGATTGGCGACTTGGGCTAGTGGCGACCCCTTAAAGCGTTGGTGTGCATCGCTGATGCGCAACAAAAGGGCTTCAACCACCGCGCAATGGACCCCGACCTGGAAGGTGAAGGGTCCATTGCGTGCAGTATCTACCCTCAAATTCAATTCCGGCAGTTCGAGAGGCATTATATGTCCGAAATAATGTCCACCTGCATATTAGTATAATTACATTAATAATCAATATGTTAAACTATGAAAGCAGGGAAACATGTCCAATTAGATGTCCAGCTTACCACAAATCCAAAAAATATCGATTTAGTCCAATTGGACAAGCCAACTAGATAAGCCGGTCCTGCAGGCAAGTAATGCACCCCTTTTGCCCACTCTGCCAGACAAGAAGCCACCGGACCCTGAATCAACGACCGTTCTCCTGCCAATGGATCACCTATTGAGTCAGTCAGGTATGACATGCTATGTAATGAGGCAAACTACAGGGTCAGCTGGGAACTACTATGATAAAAATAAAACAGCGTATCTGGGAGATCGTAGAACCTGCTAAAACCGGTGATCATTTCAGCCACTATTTCGATATTGGCTTAATGTTGTTAATCATCCTGAATGTCCTGGCGGTAATCCTGGAAAGTGTCAAATCGATTGAAGATCAATTTGGTCTCTACCTGACGCTATTTGAAGTGTTCTCGGTCATGATCTTCACGCTGGAGTATCTGGCCAGAATCTGGACCTGTACCACCCTGGAGCGATATGCCCACCCCTTGTTCGGCAGGCTTCGTTTCTCTTTTCGTCCGCTGGTGATCGTTGACCTGCTGGCCATTCTTCCTTTCTACCTGCCCTTTTTTGGCATCGACCTGCGTGTGGTCAGAGCATTTCGCCTGTTTAGAATCATCCGCATCTTCAAGCTGGGCAGGTATTCGAAGGCGTTTCAGATGCTGGGTAATGTTTTGATCAACAAGAAGGAGGAGATGACCATTACCATCGTGGCCCTCTTCTTTCTGATCATTATCTCTGCGTCGTTGATGTATCACGCAGAAAACGCCGCACAACCGGAGCAGTTCTCCAGTATTCCCGCCACCATCTGGTGGTCGGTCGTTACTCTCACGACTGTGGGTTATGGCGATGTCTATCCCGTGACTATTTTTGGAAAAGTGATCGCAGGCATCATCTCCATACTGGGCATTGGCATGGTAGCACTGCCTGCCGGTATCATCAGTGCCGGTTTTGTGGAGGAGATGTCGAAAAGGAAATAGCCAATTACAAGTAATGTCTATTTAATGGCTAGCGGATAAATGTCAATCCGGCTCCTAGCGAATAGACATCTCTCTATCAAATGAGTAGTTCTAACGATAGTAATGTCAGGTAGATGCTCTGAGAATAGAGAATAGTCGCTTAAACCACTTTCCGTGCCATTGGTGTATGGCCTGCCAAACACGGATCTATCAACTTCATAATCGCCAGCCAGCGTTTTTGCACATTAAATTTTAGCGCGAAATAAAGCGTTCAATCATTTCTGCTGAAATAACACCAACTTGCTTTGCAACAACCTCGCCCTTTGGTGAAATAAGATAAGAAGTAGGGATACCCGGTAATACGCCAAAGGCCGTATAGTCAGACGGAGCAGTTATCCATACAGGGTAAACTACCCCCTGATCACGCAAGAAATCACGCATCACATCGACATCAAAGCCTTCCATGTTGATACCCACTACTACAGCGTCTGTTTCAAAATG
This sequence comes from Sedimenticola sp., assembly GCA_026197195.1. Lineage (GTDB taxonomy): Bacteria > Pseudomonadota > Gammaproteobacteria > Chromatiales > Chromatiaceae > Sedimenticola. Next base: position 748 of record JAPHUG010000088.1, on the reverse strand, counting down.
CTTTGCATGAAACTTGTTGAGTTCAGGAATCTCTTCCAGACAGGGCACGCACCAGGTCGCCCAGTAGTTCACCAATAGCCACTTCCCTCGAAACTCATCAAATGTCCGCTCAGCACCGGACAGGTCATAAAGCACAGCATCATTAGCGTCCGCCACTACATGATTACCCATCAATAACATGCCGAGCACAAGCATTCTATTCATGGACTTCAGCCACTTCCCCATAAGTACCCATCCTGATTAAAAAATCCAATTCCGTCAAAGGTCACACCCTTTGACAGGGTTTATTAGCGTGACAGAGAAAATTTCAAATAAAAACTGATCTGGAGCGGCCATTCAACAGGTACTGTTGAGTGCGGTAAAGGTAACGCTTTTTCAAGCGCGCGTTGAGCTGCCTTGTTAAGCAGACTATGGCCACCAGTAACCTTCAGGCCACTAACGATCCCACTCGCAGAGAGATTAAAGCTGACCTTAACCTGCCCCTCAATACCTCGCTTTCTAGCCGGCAAAGGATAGCTTTTGTATTTCTCTATATGCTTCAGAAGCTGAGTCACATAGAGATTACGCATTTGTTCAAGGTCTACTGCCTGCGCCGGTTGAGTCTCTGCCGGCCTGACCTTTGGCAGGTCTTTAGTTACTTGGTTAACTACCTTGGGCTTAGGTTCTGGCTTAGGCTTAGGCTTAGGCTTAGGCTCTGGTTTAGGCTCTGGTTTAGGCTCTGGTTTAGGCTCTGGTTTAGGCTCTGGTT
>JAPHUG010000108.1 GCA_026197195.1 Sedimenticola sp. | reverse complement strand
TTACTGTTACCACTGGGCAGATTATCGGCCAGATAACTGGAAAAGGCCGAAGGATCGACCCCCTCCACCACCTGAGAGAGACCACCGATCTCTACCGGCTCATCCTGAAGGTCCTTCTCCATGCAGTAAGAGACCACCTGGCTGCGGTAGTCATTCACCTGCTCTTCCGGAAGATTCTGGCTGAACAGTTCGATGCGCTCGAGAAAATCCCGGGTCACGGCCGCCTTATCAATCCCTTCACTGAATCCCGCCAACTGCTCCAACAACGTCACCCCACCCTTGCCTGCCCTTGAGGCCGTCAAAGAGAGATAGGCCCCGCCCTCATCAGCTTGCCACTGGCTCAGATCAACCTTGATCGCCATCAGCGAGGCACCCAGGTCCAGGGTCAGGACCGGCTCTACGGCCTGTTGCTCATTGATCCGTGTCGCGATGCGCTGGTTGACAATAAACAGGTAGAACGCCTGTTGATCAAACTGCTGCTCCTGAAACAGCACCAGATGGCCCCGCAGTTCGAGCTCGTGCTCCTTTAAAAGGGCGAGCAGTTGGTTGGCCAGCTGCACACTGTACTCGGAAAAACTAACCTTCTCCTGCAACAACTCCGCCAGGCCATCGGCCATCCCGCCCGACGTTTCACTACGGGAAAACTGCCCATGCTGACGATTCACCCGGCTCAAATAGGCCCTTTTCAGATCCATCGCCAGGGTTTCGGTCAGGTCATCCACAGCCAGTTCCGTTTCACGCAGATGGACGGCAGGCTCAGCCTGCTCATTGAGGTGGAAATGGTGGGTTATGAAGTGGGTAATCGCCATCTGAACTCCGCGCACAGTCAAAGGGGGTCCGACCTGAACCCCGCGCGGATTATACCGATATTTTGTCCCGTATCAGGCCTTCCCTTGAAATTGGCGGTTATTCACCCCATGTTGGATCAGTTAGAATAGGCAACAATTTATCGACAAGGGGCAGTGAAGTGGAGCCGATCAAGGGCACAACAATTCTTTCAATCCGCCGCAATGGCAAGGTCGTGATCGGTGGTGATGGCCAGGTCTCCATGGGCAATACCGTCATGAAGGGCAATGCCCGCAAGGTACGCCGCCTCTATAAGAATCAGGTACTGGCCGGTTTTGCCGGTGCCACTGCGGACGCCTTCACCCTGTTTGAACGCTTTGAAGCCAAACTTGAAAAGCACCATGGCCACCTGATGCGGGCGGCCGTTGAGCTGGCCAAAGATTGGCGTACCGACCGCACCCTGCGCAAACTGGAGGCGCTGCTGCTGGTCGCGGACAAGACCGCCTCCTTGATGATCACCGGCCTGGGTGATGTCATCGAGCCAGAAGAGGATCTGATGGCCATCGGCTCTGGCGGTCCCTTCGCCCAGGCGGCTGCCCGCGCTTTGCTGCATCATACCGATCTCGGTGCCCGGGAGATTGTCGAGAAGGGCCTCGGCATCGCTGCCGACATCTGCGTATTTACCAACCATAACCTCGTCATCGAAGAACTCGATACGGAAGAGTAATTTCTAAGACCATGCCTGAATTTACCCCCCAACAGATCGTCCACGAGCTGGACAAGCACATCATCGGCCAGTCGGCTGCCAAACGTTCCGTGGCTATCGCCCTGCGTAATCGCTGGCGCCGCAGTCAGGTTGACCCTGAACTCCGTAATGAGATCACCCCAAAGAATATCCTGATGATCGGGCCGACGGGGGTCGGCAAGACCGAGATCGCCCGCCGCCTGGCCAAGCTGGCCAACGCACCGTTCATCAAGATCGAGGCCACCAAGTTCACTGAGGTCGGTTATGTTGGCCGTGATGTGGATTCCATCATCCGTGATCTGGCTGACTCCGCCATGAAGATGGTGCGTGAACAGGCGATGGAGAAGGTCAAGGACCAGGCCGCTGACGCAGCCGAAGAGCGCGTACTGGATGTCCTGCTGCCACGCCCAACGAACTGGGAAGCCGACAGCAATAGTTCAGATGGCTCGGCCACCCGCAATAAATTCCGGGTCAAGATTCGTAACGGCGAACTGAACGAGAAAGAGATCGAGATCGAGGTATCCGGCGCTACAATGGGTGTCGAGATCATGGCCCCCCCGGGTATGGAAGAGATGACCAGCCAGTTGCAGGGTCTGTTCCAGAACATGGGTGGCGGCAAGACCCGTAAGCGCAAGATGCGGATCAAGGACGCCCTGCGCATCCTGCAGGAAGAAGAGGCGGCCAAGCTGATCAATGATGAAGACCTGAAGCTCACGGCCCTGGAAAAGGTCGAGCAACAGGGCATCGTCTTCCTGGACGAGCTTGATAAAGTCGCCACCCGTTCCGAGCACGGTGGCTCTGATGTCTCCCGACAGGGTGTACAGCGTGACCTGCTGCCGCTGGTAGAAGGGTGCACTGTCTCCACCAAGCAGGGCATGGTACGGACTGACCATATTCTGTTTATCGCCTCAGGCGCTTTCCATCTGGCCAAGCCGTCTGACCTGATCCCTGAACTGCAGGGCCGACTGCCGATTCGGGTCGAGCTGGACGCCCTGAGTACCGAGGATTTTATCCGTATCCTGACGGAACCTGATGCCTCGCTTACGGAGCAGTATATCGCCCTGATGGCAACGGAAGGAGTCTCGCTCTCTTTCACAGATGACGGTATTCGGCGCATCGCGGAAGTGGCCTGGCAGGTGAACGAGGGCACAGAAAACATTGGCGCCCGTCGACTGCATACGGTGATGGAACGCCTGCTGGAAGGGATCTCCTTTACCGCTACCGAAGTACCGGGAAGCCAAGTGACCGTTGATGCAGCTTATGTTGACAACAATCTCTCCGAGCTTGCCTCGGATGAGGATCTGAGTCGGTTTATCCTGTAAATCAGGAACCGGCCCCACTGTCTGGAGTAGATGACATGTCCAAGTTCGTACCTAAAGAGTTGAATCTCCATCAGCACTCGCGAGTGCTTGAAATCACCTTTGATGATGGTTCCACTTTCAAACTCCCCTGTGAATACCTGCGGGTCTTCTCACCTTCCGCGGAAGTGATGGGCCACGGCCCCGGTCAAGAGACCCTGCAGCTGGGTAAAGAGGATGTGAATATCGCCCAGATCACCCCGGTGGGGAATTATGCGGTCGCCTTCCATTTCGACGATGAGCACAACACCGGCATCTACTCCTGGGAATATCTCTACAACCTGGGGGCCAACTATGAGCAGAACTGGCAGAGCTATCTGCAACGCCTGGAAGCCGCCGGTCACAAACGCAAGGCCGACAACTGAGCGTGAGTTCCTGAATCGGCGAAAAACCGATACACTTACAGAAATTGGTAATATTGCCATCATCAGCCATCTGTTAAGGCAGCAACATGACGGATAACAACTCCACACATTTTGGTTTTGAGACCATCAACGCCCAGGAAAAGGCCGGCCGGGTAAAGGCGGTTTTTGATTCTGTTGCCACCCGCTATGACCTGATGAATGACCTGATGTCCTTCGGTATCCACCGGATATGGAAGCGCTTTGCGGTAGAGCTGGCCGGTATTCGTCGCGGACAAAAGATCCTCGATCTCGCTTCAGGTACCGGTGACTTGGCAGCGCGTTTCGCTGGCCTGGTGGGCCCGGATGGCCTGGTGGTGATGACCGACATCAATGCCGCCATGCTCAACCAGGGCCGGATTCGCATGGCCGATGATGGCCTGGTGGGTAATCTGGCCTATACCCAGGTCAATGCCGAGCAGATCCCCTTCCCGGATAACAGCTTTGACTGCATCACTATCGCCTTTGGCCTGCGTAACGTAACGGATAAGCAACAAGCGCTGAACGAGATGTGCCGGGTCCTGAAACCGGGCGGTCGAGTGCTGGTGCTGGAGTTCTCCCATCCCCAGGGTAAGCCGCTGAAAACCGTCTATGACCTCTACTCCTTTAAACTGTTGCCCAAGATCGGCAAGGTGGTGGCCAATGACGAGGAGAGCTATCGGTACCTGGCAGAGTCGATCCGCATGCATCCGGATCAAGAGACACTCAAAGGGATGATGGAACAGGCCGGCCTGGAGCGCTGTGACTACCATAATCTGACGGGCGGTATCGTTGCCGTTCATCGCGGCTTCAAACTATAACCCCAGGGGTTCTGACCATGAGCCTCTCCGCTGTTGCTGTCGCTGGCCTTGAACAGGCCTTCAATCAATATCTCAGTCTGGACCCACAGGCCCAGTCACAGATGGCCCGCCTGCACGGCAAGGTGATCGCCTTCGAACTGTCCGGTCTTGGCCAGACCCTCTTTCTGATCCCCGGCCCGGCCGGTGTCCAACTGTTCTCCCGCTATGAAGATGAACCCGACTGCGTCCTGCGGGGAACCCCACTGGCCCTGGCTCGCATGGGTGACCAACAGAGCAGCTCTGATCAGCTCTTCTCCGGCGATGTGGTTATCTCTGGCGATACCGAGCTGGCTCACCGTTTCGGTAAGATTCTGGGTGGCATGGCCATCGACTGGGAGGCCCAACTCGCCAGCTATACCGGCACCCTGGTAGCTGACGATATTGTCGGTGCGGTAAAAGGCATAGCCGGCTGGGGGCGCCGCTCCCTCGACACACTCAAACTGGATGTTAAAGAGCTGTTGCAGCAGGAGATCCAGATACTCCCGGAACGGGAAGAGATTGAGCAGTTCCTTGCCGAGGTGGATCAGACCCGGGATGACGTCGAACGACTTCAGGCCCGTACTGCACTGTTACTGGACAAACTAAACACCCCATCGCGAGGCGACGCTCAGTGATCCGACCCAAAGAGGCCCTGCGTCTACTGCATATCAACTGGGTGCTGCTGCGTCATGGCTTGGACGAGGTGATCCTCGCCACCCATCTGTTTCGCCCGGTTCGGTTTCTGCTCTACTTATCGCCCTTCTACTGGCTGCGCCGGAACAAGTTACCTCCTTACCCTGTACGGATGCGGCAAGCACTGGAGGATCTCGGGCCGATCTTTATCAAGTTCGGACAGATCCTCTCCACCCGCCGGGACCTGCTGCCAGATGATATAGCCGACGAGCTGTCCAAACTGCAGGATGCGGTGCCTCCCTTCTCTGGCCAGAAGGCAAGACAGATTATCGAAGCGGCCTTTGAGCACCCGATTGAAGATGTGCTGGATTCATTTGATGAAAAACCGCTGGCCTCTGCTTCTATCGCACAGGTCCACACTGCTGAACTGAAGAACGGCAAAAAGGTGGTCGTCAAAGTACTGCGGCCAAATATCGAGCAGATCATCCGTCGGGATGTCGGACTGCTCTATATCATCGCTGGCCTGGCAGACCGTTACTGGAAGGATGGCAAACGGCTGCGTCCGGTTGAAGTGGTGCGGGATTACGAAAAGACCATCCTGGACGAACTGGATATGCAGCGGGAAGCGGCCAATGCCGCCCAGCTGCGCCGCAACTGGGAAGGCAGCGATATCCTGTTTGTGCCTGAGATCTACTGGGATTACACCCGCACCAATGTCCTGGTGATGGAGCGTATTCACGGTATTCCCGTTGGCAACATCGCCGCACTGAAAGCCGCCGGCATCAGCATGGAGCAGCTCGGCACCCAGGGGGTCGAGATCTTCTTCACCCAGGTGTTCCGGGATAACTTCTTCCATGCAGATATGCATCCCGGCAATATCTTTGTCGAACCCAGCGGTCGTTATATCGCGGTCGATTTTGGTATTGTCGGTTCACTCACGACCGAGGACCAGCGCTATCTGGCAGAAAACCTGCTGGCCTTCTTCAACCGTGATTATTATCGGGTGGCAGAGCTGCACGTGGAGTCCGGCTGGGTTCCGAAAGGCACCCGGGTCGAAGAGTTTGAATCGGCCATCCGCTCGGTCTGTGAACCGATCTTCAACAAGCCCCTGAGCGAGATCTCCTTCGGGCACTTCCTGCTCAATCTGTTCCAGACCGCGCGGCGGTTTGATATGGAGGTGCAGCCCCAGCTGGTGCTGCTGCAAAAGACCCTGCTCTATATTGAGGGGCTGGGTCGTCAGCTCTATCCGGAACTGGATCTCTGGGCCACCGCCAAGCCCTATCTGGAACGCTGGATGAAAGATCAGGTAGGCCCAAAAGCCTTCACCCGCAAGCTGAAAAAGAACCTGCCCAAGATGACGGAATACGCGGCCGACATGCCGATTCTACTGCACAAGGTGCTGGTCGATGCTTCTGAGGGACGGCTGGAACTGAACTGGAAATCTGAAGAGCTGGAAAAACTTCGGGCCGACACCCGCAAGCACCAGCGCAATCTGATCACCGCCATCAGTGGCGCTACCCTGTTGATCACAGGCGCATTAACGCTACTACTTGGCCCCGGGCAACTGCTCTCTGCCACCACTGTCACCACCGCAGGCCTGGGACTCTCTGCCGTGGGTGGTCTGACCCTGCTCCGCTCCTGGCTGAAGGGCTAAAATCGCCAAGGGTCTGAATCAAACAATCGGGTAGGGTGGGCACGATGTTGTGCCCACGCGGTTTTAACTATCTTCATAAAGAGATGGAACAAGGATGTCCCAATATCGCCGCGCCAACACGAAAGGTGCAACCTATTTCTTCACGCTGGTCACTTATCGCCGACAACCCCTGCTATGCGACACCAAGGTACGCAATGCCTTGCGAAAAGCAATCGAATCGGTACGGATCAATCGGCCCTTCAAAATTGATGCCTGGGTATTGTTGCCTGATCACCTGCATTGCATCTGGACCCTGCCATCGGATGATGCGGACTATGCAGTCCGATGGGGCCTGATAAAGCGTTCAGTAAGCTTAACCTGTGCAACGGAATATAAACGACTTGATTGGATGAGCGCTTCGAAACGTAAACATCGGGAATCGACAATATGGCAACGACGTTACTGGGAACACCGAATCCGCGATGACCAGGACTTTACGCGGCACGTCGATTACATACACTACAACCCGGTCAAGCATGGGCTATGCGAGCAAGTAGTCGACTGGCCTTACTCTACATTTCATCGCTATGTGGCCCGAGGTGAAACGGGGAAAGATTGGGGTGGTGGAGAAATGACCTGTTCAGGCGAACGGTTTGGTGAATGATTATCCGCGTGGGCACAAAATCGTGCCACCCTACATGGCTTGTACGGCGAACAACTGCTGATACAATTCCATTAATCCCAAAGTGTCAGTATTTTTTACACGAATTGAACGCACAGTAACTTAAGTACTTGATTTTATTTTATTGGCACAATCATTGCTCTTGAAGTTCCAGACTAACTATAGCAAAACAAAAATCAAGGGAATGATGAATGCCCAAGTTATTTAATATTTTTCCTGTACAGCCAATGAAAATCCTTGCTTGGCTTTTCATTTTGTTCTGCTCTTCTCCTGCTTACTCTTTACCGGTCTTCGTGGACGGCTATAGCGTGGATCATCCGTCAAATAGTGCAAGTTTTGACAATCTAAGCGCTGGAGTTAACCTGCTCAATTATGTCGAAGATGGTATCGCCATTTCAGCTCCCGGATACTCCTATGATGGTTTTAGTCCTTTTAGCACACCAACAGTAACAGGGTTCCATTTCGAAAGCGGCGGGAACACTAACGAAACCACTATATCGATGGCTGATGGTAGCTATATCTACGCCCTAGATTTTTTTTACGGCGATGGATGGAAAGACTACACATCCAGCTATCTTCACTGGAAAACCATCAAAGATGGTATTCTGACCGGCTCTGGAAGCACCCTCTTAGATCAAGGTAACACGGTGGGCTGGACTGATGCAGACGGATTTTCATCATTATTGGTCGTAGCCTTGCCACTCGTTACTAGTTCATTTGGCGATTTGCAAGCCATTGCCCTGGATGACCTGCGAATTGATGCCGAGTATAGAACCTCTGTACCTGAACCCTCCACACTGTTTATCCTCGGTACCGGGCTGTTTTTAATTGGAAGCCGGGTAGGGTGGGCACGATGTTGTGCCCACGCGGTTTTATAATATTCAAATAACAGATCGAACAAAGGTACCCTAGCGAAAATCGGGGCAGAGAACAATATTGGCTAAATATACGAAACACGTATCCACCTAGATCGTCTGCGTGGGCACAAAAAACGTGCCCACCCTACATGGATTGAATAATACATCCAAAACTTCCACCACCTCAGCCACCCGCCCGATTCATCTGCCGCAGGGTCGACCAGGCCATCCAACCGAGCAACAGGGAAGCGAGGATAAGTACCCCCCAGAGTGACCACTGCTTGAGATCATAACTGCGTTCCATCGTCAGGGCCGCCGGGCCTGCCAGGTCAAATGGCTCGCTGGGGACAATCGATTCGCTAACCATCTGCTGCCGCTCTTCCTCACTGAAGCCGTTTAACAGGCTGGCCTGTTGCGACGGCTTGGCCAACGCACTGCCATAGGCCAACAGGTAGGGGCCCTCTCCACGGGCAGAAAACTGCAACTGATGGGGTATCCAGCTCACGCTGACAGTGGGGAGCGCATCGCCCAAGCCACCTCCCGACTCGTCGACAACCAATTTCCAAAACCGATCGCCGGTACGATTCAGGCTCAGTACTGTCTGTTCCAGCGCTGTCTCGTTAAGCAGCAGTCGATAGATGTTGCCACTGCCGCGATGATTCCAGACGGCCTGTTCCGTGGCACGAGAGTAGAGCGATACCCGCACAATGGTGTTACGTTCACCCGGGATTAGATCGATTCGGGTCACTGGCAGACGCCCGGGAATCTCAAACAGATACGCCCCCGACTGTTCACCCCGTGTCACCTGCGTCACGCTGGCTACCGCCTGGGGATGCGCTACCGTTCGACCCGTGATCACGGCCTCAACCGCCGTGAGTT
>JAPHUG010000255.1 GCA_026197195.1 Sedimenticola sp. | reverse complement strand
CGGTGCATTTGGCACATTGGGAATGACCTCTCTGGCGTTTCCCAGGCCGCGTGCCGCATTGTTCTCGGGCAGCTTCCGCAGCGCCGGGTTGTTCAGGCCACCGGGTCCGCTTGCCGCACCAATGCCCTGCACTGCGGGCAGGCCGTTTTGCGTGCTCGTCGGGAGCTTTTTGTCACTGGCTGCCTGCTCGGCAGTGACGGGTTTCTTGATGACCACTATGGCAGATGGGAGCTTCGTCGGTTTTTTTGTCATCATCTTTAGATCGGCATCCGCCCCCGCAGCCATGGCATTGATGCTGAATAGTACCGGAATGACCATCGCGTAGTGTCGTATCGTCATCTTCCCTCTCCCTTTCTCTGAGTGTTAGTTGCATGACAGGTAGGTCGTCCTGTGGCCTACTGTGGTTCTTTTTATATTTCAATTCAGTGCAAAAAAACAAAGAAGACTACTGGACACCCATTTATTGACTTCATTGGTTGGACATGTTGATCATATCTACGCTGCCTGTGAGAAACTTGGTAAGCATTGGGCGCATGGCATCAGTTCATTCCGACAACTACTCACAACCTAAAAACATATTTAGCCTGATTATTTTGTCGGTCGTTCTGATCGATGTGCTGCTTTTCCTACCCTATAGATTTCTTTGCCAATTGACTGATGTTTGTCTTCAGTGCAGATAAGTAACAACGATCCCCTTACAATCTTTGATCAGCAAAATGTGCGTTTTATTGTGTAATGATAAAATTGTTGTTTCTAATTAATGGGTGTCTCCTTTTATCTTAGCCCAACAGCGTGTTGGTAATCGCTCAGGAAGAATTTAGCCAAGAGCGGTAAAGCGGAGGCCTAAAGCCTATCCATTACTTACTGTGTCAAGGGCTATAGCACAGAAAAATGTACGAAAAATGGCCATTCTAAGAAGCTTAAGTAAGTGCCATTCGGCTCTGCCCCGAATGGCGCTAAGTTAAGCCGCCTTTGCATGGTCTTTCTCCCTCTTTTGTTTCTCCGTCATTTCATGTCTTGGTACTGTTAATCTTCGATACGGTTTAGGTCTTCGTTTAACGGCTCTGGGTTCACTTCTACCCGGTCGTTCTGAAATGATATTCCCGGCTATCGACTCAAGAAGAAGCTGGATTAATCGACCTTGTTCCTGACGACTCATTTTTCCCTGGTTCAAATGCGGTTCCCACTGTCGTAACGCCTGTACACTGCCTTTAAAGCTGACGCTGCGAGCTCTCACGCCATTCTTTTCTACTGACTCAATCATGAGACTACGAATACAGTTGTAGGCAATCAAGTGCATCAGTATTTCCTTGTGCACCATGTCGGGTGTTTTACAACGTAATATATCCATACCCATGACTGTTTTTATATCTCGAAAAAACAGTTCAACATCCCAGCGCTGGAAGTATAGATCGGCAATCTCGATTGCGGGGTATTCCTCCGCATCTAGTAAGGTGGTGATAATGTAAAACGTCGTTACTCTGAAACCTGACACCTTGACAGTCACTTTGATCTGACGAAGCAGGAGCGTTTCTGGTAAGCCTTCCCAATCCTTTTGAGAATAACTTGACGCTTTCGTTCTTACCGGTCTCTTCCACTTGATGAGAAGATCGTCTTCACCTAATACTTTGACTGATTCAGTATCGCTGACGGGTAGGCGACGCGCCAGAGTTATGACAGAATCGACGCCTCTTTCTTTAAAGCTGAACACATCGTAATAGCTGCAAAAACCCTTATCTCCGAGGAAAATATCACCTGCGTTGAAGGTGCCACATTGTTTGCGTAACATGGGCAGTTCATGGCTTTTTTTGTTACCTAATTCATAACTCAGCAAGGCACCTGTTTGTAGGCAAAAGCAGGCACAGAGTGAGACTTGTGGAAAGCCGCAGCCTAGCTTTTGATTGCGTTGCTGAGGCCATGTCTGTTGGTTGTCTACGGTGTCCGGCATGCTGAGGCCTGTGCCATCCACGACGACAACCCGTCGGCCATTCAACCGACCCGTATCTGTCATAGACTGAAGACGTTTCGATGTATGCTGGAGTATTGACGTAAGACTAGGCAAATCCAGTTTCTTACGTGCCTGACAGTAAGCGGCTGTCGATGATGAAGGCATCGATATTGACTTCAATGCAGACAGTGCCTGAAGTTTACGAACGACCTCTTTACATCCTCCGTCGGCATCCAGCACCTGAGAAAAAAAGGCCCAGAATGTATTTTCTTTACTGAATAATCGCCGCCGACTCAATGCGCCAGACCCAGCCGGCTGGAGATACTGTTTTGGAATAAAGTCGCTGAAATATTCGCCAAGTCGACTGAAAGTTTTCTTCTTTAGTTGCTCCAGTTTTTCAGCTAATACTTGATTGGCTGAACGGGGTTTGCGACGCAGTGTTGAGAGATGAAATCCAGGTAGGTAGAGCGTCTTATTTATCATCCCGAATTATCTCATTACGGGACGATAAGAGCACCGAATATTTCGATGCAAAACACCCTTAACTTAGCGCCATTCGGCTCTGCCCCCTTTTCCGTGCCCCTTTTTCGTCCGTTGCCCACTTATATATTGAAACCGCCAACGAACATGCGAAACGATGAGCAGTTATATGCGATCTGCAGTTTAATGGCCCAACAGCGTGTTGGTAATCGTTCAGGAAAAATTGAGCCAAGAGCGGTAAAACGGAGACCTAAAGCCTATCCATTACTTACTGTACCAGGGGCTATAGCACAGAAAAATGTACGAAAAAATGGTCATCTGAAGAAGCTTATGTAAGTGCCATTCGGCTTTAATTTACGGTGCAGCCGTTTCTTAGGGAGCAATTTTCTGAATAATCGGAATCTTCCGAACTAAATATATAACGAAAAATGATAAAATGAACGCTGTAATCGCTGTTGCAGGTACAGCCATTACAGCATCGAAAGTAAACGCACTTAGACTAAAGCCCAAATCACCTTTTCGTAGAACATAGAGAATCATAGTATGTATGAGGTATATCCCCAAGCTTGCAGAGCTTAATAATGAGATTATTTTTCTAAAAAAGTCATTTTGAATAAAATGCAATGTTTCTGAATAATATTTTACAAGGATAAAAAATGCCATCGACATGAGTATAATATTTGGGCTTAAATAGGAATATAGATAGTCTACAAATACGCCTTCATTTCTTAAGGTCAATATATACGTACCTACAGACGTGATTATTATTGATACAACGAAGGTAGCCGCCGATATTAGTAGTGCCTTCCTTGTGATTATTATGCTACCTAGCAAATGCCCAATAACCAAATAACCAACGTAACCAGAGATCATTTGCAAGTCAATTCTACTATTTATCTCTGTTAACTTCTCCAAAAAAGGAATAAATGAAACGGCAACGAACCACAATACCACAAAGTAATACTGTAATTCCTTGTTCGAGTTTTGAATCAATACCCTCAGTATTGGTAAAAATAGATACAGCCCAACAATGGCATACAAAAACCACAAATGGTAATACGCCGGAGTTAAAGCCAAGCTATAAAAACTATAAAACGAAACAGATGCGCTACCTTCATAATAATGCGTCCAAAGTATATACAATACAGACCACACAATTAATGGAAAAACTACCTTGCTAATACGTCTCCTAAAGAAACTATCCAAACTATCGCTTTTACTTAACAACAAGTAACCGGATAACATAAAAAATAAGGGAACGCACATTCTGACCGTGGAATCATAAATATTTCCAACCCACCAGTTTGTTATTGATAACTCATTATATTTGTAGAGCAAAGGAGCTGCTGAGTGCAGCCATACAACAGAAAAGGTAGCAATTACTCTTATAATATCAACCCAGTAAATATCTTTACTTTTACTGTTCATTTGACCCGCTCATTATAAAACAAAAGTATTAAATAAATTCCCAGCAAATACAAGGCGCGGTTTCAAGTAATAAGTGCAATTTCATTACGCAGCGAGTAAATCAACTCGCTGCCCATAAATAGCTCATTGGGTGAGCGACCACCCGTGTCTTCCTGGGTCGATTGTTCAGTCGATCCATTAAATGCCTTATTTGTTAATTAGTTACCTGGCTGAAATCAGTTCCTTTTGGGAAGTATTGCCGGATCAACCCATTGGTATTTTCATTGATACCTCGCTCCTATGAGGCATAGGGATGTGCAAAGTATATGTCTGCACCCAAGCCTTCGGCGATCACTTCGTGACGTGCAAATTCCAACCCATTATCAAAGGTGATCGTTATTACCCTATTGGCTAGCCCTTTCATACCCTTGATGGCCGCCTGGGCCAGTAGATCAGCCCGCTTGCCCGTTAAGCG
>JAPHUG010000451.1 GCA_026197195.1 Sedimenticola sp. | reverse complement strand
CTAAAATGAGATCAGACCTTTATACCTAACATTACCATGCAAATCACGGACCCGCTCAACAATCCCCGTCTGTTTATTGAACAGACCCGTACCGAAACGCTTAGCCAGCTGCGTTCCGGACAGGTTGTGACCGCGCAGGTGATAAAACCCACCACCAATGGCGTGGCACAGATAGATATTGGCGGCATGAAACTGCCGGTCGAGACCGGCGTAAAACTGGAGATTGGGCAACAGCTAGCCTTGAATGTGGTTAAAGGGGGCAGCGCACCAGAACTGCAGCTGATTCGGAACATGACGCCGGATACCGTTCAGGCACTGGCCTTAAAACGCATTCTGCCGCAGCAGCTTCCCATTCACCAGTTACTCGACTCCCTTAGTTCACTCAATACAACCACAACTGCACCATCACTGGAGGGTAGCAAGGTTGCACAGCTACTGAATCAGATTATTCAGCAGCTTGCGGCTCACACAGGACAAGCTCAAAAGCCACAAAACATTTCAAACAATCCACTGGATCGAAATCTACAAACCCTGACCAGCCTTCTGCAGAGCACAGCTAACCCGCCTGGTGCTCCATCAGCTAATAAACTTCCCGGTAGTCTGGCACAACAGATTCACCAACTGATCAATCAGGTGAGCACTGGAAACAGCCCTGTCACTGCCACGGCCATTCGCCAAGCATTTGAACACTCCGGTTTGTTTCTGGAATCACAATTAGCAGGAGGACATGCGGTCGGGACAGACTTTAAAGCCAGTCTGCTTCGTTTACTGGCGGAGCTACAACCGTTGGTTGCCTCAAGCCCGATAGCGGGTGATCCAGTCGCCGTCAGGGCGGCGGACACAGCCACTACCTTACAGTTGATGGCGGCACGATTATTTGCTGAGCTACAACAGCTGAGTGACGGGACGCTGGCCAGAATACAGCTGCACCAATTGGCTTCTTTACCACAGGACGATTCCAATCTACGGCAGGCCTGGCAGTTCGAACTGCCCATTCCACATCCGGAGGGCCACGATAATTTCTTCATCCGATTCGAGAAAGAAGTGAGTCCATCTGATCCGACAGCAGTACGTTGGTCAGTCGTTCTAAACTTTGATATCCCACCTGCCGGCCCTATCAGTGCCAAAATCAACCTGGAGGGTGACATCATCTCAAGTCACTTCACCGCAGAGCGTGCTGAAGGTGTCGCACGGCTGGAGTCGGCTCTACCAAAATTAAGTGAAGCCCTTGAGAAAGCGGGCCTTACTATCGGCCGACTCTCTGCCCGACAGGGGAAAGCCAGACAAACAGATGATCTACCCATCCCTCCCTTCCCGCTACTGGATGAAAAGGCATGAGCGAGACCTATGATCAGGCACCCGGTGTGGCCGTCGCCCTACTCTATGATGGTGACAACGCCCCTCGCATTACCGCCAAAGGCGAAGGAAAAATTGCAGAACAGATTTTTGCTATTGCAAAAGAGCACGGCATACCGCTGGAAAATGATCCACAACTTGCAGCGATCCTGTCACAGATACCGCTGGGTGATGAGATTCCAGAAACACTCTACCGCGCAATAGCTGAAGTGATTGCCTTTGCCTACCTGGTATCCGGAAAGCGGCCTCCCGGATTTCGAGAAGAGTCTGAGTAGAAGCGGTTAGTCTCGCGATCCCCGCTGACTCCGGTCGTCCGACTCATCTTGCTCGCGTTTCTCTTTTACCTTTAACTCGGCTGATTTAAAACGATCCATCACCTTACCCAAGGCCTGTGTTCTGACCCGCTTTTGTTGCCACTGCTCTTTACGGGTCACACACTCACTCTTGCTCGCCAGAACCACCTTTTCCTGCTCTTTGATGGCCGTGTCCAGCTTTTCAAGAAATACCCGGTACTCTTGCATCTGACTGGCCGGCATTCCTTGCCTGGCGGTACTTTCAAATCGTTCCAGATACTCCTGGTGATAACGCTTCAAATCTTCCAGTTTTGCTTCCTGGTCCCGCATGCGCTTCTGAGAATGACCTAACTCCCGCGCCGCATCGTTCTCCCTCGACTCGGCAACTCGCTTTACTGGCTGGAACCTCTTTGAGGGAACCATACTTCATCTCCTCCGACGCAGCCTTATCAAGGCTCGTTTATTATTACACGCTTACCCTGAAAAAAGCGCTGTCAATTCAGCCAGACTCGCTTCCTGGGAAACAGGGGTATTCATATCCTGATGCAAGAACCGTTCAAGCTCAGGAATTGCTTGTATTGCCGCATCAATTCGCTCATCCGTACCCGGCTCGTAGGCCCCAACATTAATGAGATCCTGGTTTTGTCTATACATCGAGTATAGCTGCTTGAACGCCCGGGCAGCGTCCTGATGATCCTTGCTGGTAATATCGTTCATCGCCCGGCTGATCGAGGCCTCTATATCGATGGCCGGATAGTGCCCACTCTCAGCCAGACGACGGGACAACACGATATGTCCATCCAGAATGGCTCGGGCGGCATCGGCAATGGGGTCGTTCTGATCATCACCCTCTGCCAGAACGGTATAGAAAGCGGTAATAGAGCCACCACCCTTATCACCATTGCCGGCTCGTTCGACCAGTTGCGGCAGTTTGGCAAACACCGAAGGCGGATAACCTTTGGTAGCAGGTGGTTCATTAATGGCCAGTGCGATCTCCCGCTGCGCCTGGGCATAACGGGTTAGAGAATCCATCAGCAGTAAAACATGCTTACCCTGATCTCTGAAGTGTTCGGCAATACTGGTGGCCAACATGGCGCCATGCATCCGTCGTAAAGGGGTGTTATCTGCCGGTACGGCCACCACCACAGCACGCGCCATACCTTCGTCACCAAGGATGTTTTCAACAAACTCCTTCACCTCTCGGCCACGCTCACCAATCAGACCGACTACAGTAATATCGGCATCGGTGTACTTGGTCATCATGCCCAGCAGCACACTCTTACCCACACCGGAACCCGCGAACAGACCCAGGCGCTGCCCCCGTCCCACGGTTAGCAGGGCATTAATGGCTCGCACCCCCACATCCAATTGCTTGCGGATGGGGGTTCGGGTCAGCGGGTTGAATACCTTACCGGTCAGGGGCCGACGCTCTATGGCATGCAACCGCCCTTTTCCATCCAGCGGCCGGCCTGCGCCATCCAAAACACGACCCAGTAGATGATCGCCTACGATCGCCTCACAGACCCTACCAGTGGGGACCACCCGCGCATCTTGCTCCAATCCCCGGATATCCCCTGTCGGCATCAGATAGAGACTTTCACCCGCAAAACCAACCACTTCTGATTCGATTCGCTCGCCATTACTACTGATCACATCACACTGCCCGCCAATCGCCGCACGACAACCTACAGCCTCCAGTGTCAGTCCGATCATGCGTGTGATTTTACCTTCCACCACCAACCCGCGGCTTTCGCCGACGCGATCATGACAGTGTTTGAGTCGATCGACCCATATTCCAGTGCGATCAGAGGCAGGCAGAGGCATCAGGAATCACCCTGCTCAGTTGCATCTTCATCTCTTTCGCCACCCATAATACGGGCAATCATGGCGGCTAGACGGGATTCCAATGTGGCATCAATCTGTGAGGTTTCAGTGATAACACGGCAACCACCGCGAGCCAGAACGGGGTCCTCTATGATCTTCCAGCCCTGTTCTTTATCACTCATGTCATAAACAGAGCGTACCAGCTGGGCATCTTCCGGATGCAGCTGAACACGTATATGACGAGAAGAGACCGGTAATATTGAGAGCGACTCTCTAACGATGCCGATAATATGACTCGGCTCCATTTTTATCTCACGCCGGACCAGTTGCCGTACCATAGAGATCACCAGCTCAACCAGCTCTCGTTCAACCTGTTCATCCAGTTGATTGAGCGGTTGATCCAGCGTAGACATCAAGGCTTCGACCTGGCTAATGACACCCTCAAGTTTCTGTTGACCCTGTGCCAGCGCTTCCTTGTGGCCATAGGAGAAACCCTCCTTTTTGCCCAGCTCAAAGCCCTCGTCGTAGGCCTCTTTCTGAAGCTGCTCCAGCTCTTCTGCTGTCAGCATGCTGCCTGACTGGCGCTTTTTAACCACCCCTGCATCACTTTTCTCACCCATGCTGGGGGGGACCCACTGCTGGGCGTCACCGGTTTCGGCACCCGAGAGGATCTTAGACGAATTCTTCTCCACCGCCACCTCCAAGCATGATCTCGCCGGCATCGGCAAGGCGTCGAGCGACTGTCAGGATCTCTTTCTGGGCGGCTTCCACATCGCTCAGACGTACCGGTGGGGCCGCTTCCAGATCATCACGCAACATCTCGGCCGCACGCTTGGACATATTCTTGAAGATCTTCTCTTTCAACCCTTCATCGGCACCACGTAAGGCCAGCAGCAGTTGATCAGACGCCACTTCACGGAGCAGGGTCTGAATACCGCGATCATCCACATCGATCAGGTTATCAAAGACAAACATATTGTCCTGAATCTCCTGGGCGATCTCCTGATCGATACTCATGACGTGTTCCATGATATTGCTTTCTATACTGCCTTCAATCAGGTTGAGTATATTGGCAGCGGTTTTGATACCGCCAAGACTGGAAGATTTGACATTCGAGGCGCCGGAAAACTGTTTCTCCAGAATCTCATCCAGTTCCTGAAGGGCCGCGGGCTGAATACCATCCAGGGTGGAGATGCGCATAATAATGTCAGGCCGAACCCGCTCAGGAAACTCTGACAACACCTCAGCGGCCTGATCCGGATCCAGAAACGACATCACAATAGCAATAATCTGGGGATGCTCCAGCCGGATCAGCTCAGCAATGGACCGTGGATCCATCCACTTGAGCTGCTCAAGCCCCTTACTGTTTCTACCAAGCAGAATACGGTCAATGACGCCACCAGCCTTGTCTTTTCCCAAGGCGTTGGTCAACACATTGCGAATATATTCATCGGAATCAACACCCAGCGAGGTTTCTGTTCTCAGGGTATCAACAAAGGAGTGCATCACCGACTCCATTTGGCTCGTGCTGACCTTGTGCATATTGGCCATGGCCAGGCCTAACTCCTGAACCTCTTTTGGCCCCATGTGGGCCAGGATCGAGGCGGCATCCTTCTCTCCCAATGCGAGCATCAGAATAGCGGCCCGTTCAACCCCGGAAACTTTTTTCGGCTCTTCAGCTGGCATTATCAGAAACCCAACTTCTTATCACCTGTGCCACACGCTTTGGATCATCCTGCACCATCTGTCTTGCTGCCTCCAGTGTGTTTTCGTACTTTTCAGGGCCAGGGAGCATCATGGAATCTTCTTCACCATCTAATGACTCACCCTCTCCACCTGATTGAGAACCGGCGGAACCGCCCTCTTCACCTTCTGTCAATTGATGAATCACGGGGGGCTCGGTCAGTTTCTTCATGGTAGGCCGAAGCACGAACAGAATCAGTATCAATACAAGTATGACACCTCCTGCCTGTTTCGCCACATCCCAGACCCAGGGTTGCTGCCAAATGGCCAACTCAGGGAGTGGTTCAGGTTGTTCTGGCGCCATAAATGCGGAATTAATCACCTCAACGCTATCGCCACGCTGCGCATTAAAACCGATACTCTCCTTAACCAAGCGGGTGATACGACTGATCTCTTCAGGCGTCCGTTCCAGTCGGCTGCTGCTTCCATCTTCTGCCAATGTGATCAGGTCATCTACGACAACAGCCACTGACAGGCGCCGCAGTTTATTACTGGCGAGCCGTGTATGACTGATGGTCTTATCCAGCTCGTAATTGCGTGTAGCACGCTTGCTGCTGTTGAGTGGCGAGCCCGCCGCACCACCTTCCGTTCCGTCGGCCGCCACTTCAGGTGCATTTCCCGCTGCAGGAGGCTGATTACTCAGCGCACCCGGTACACCTTGAACGGAGGAGAGCCGACTGAGCTGTTCATTTGTCTGTTCACTGCGCAACGCTGGCAGATCGGGATTAAATCGCTCAGAGGTCTGCTCCGTGACGGTAAAGTCCACTTCAGCAGAGACCTGCGCCCGTACTCTGTCCGCCCCAAGAATGGGGGCCAGTATCTCTTCAACCCGCTGGCGATAATGATTCTCCAGCTCTTTGGTGTATTCAAACTGGGACGAGGTCAGCATCATT
>JAPHUG010000268.1 GCA_026197195.1 Sedimenticola sp. | reverse complement strand
ACAAGTTGGATGCGGGCGATGTGTTGGTGGTGATCGGCGCATCACCGGCCTTGAAAAAGCTCAGGCTTGAGGCGGACAGGGTTTGATTGACCCCTGTCCTGGGGATCATCGTGGTTCAGGCCGCGGTTGACTCTAGCAGGTGGGTCAGCTGACCACTCTCCAGCTGGTTATGTGCCTTCATGGCATCGCTGCCGGCTGATTGAATCTGTTCCCGTATCTTCAATACGAGCGTTTGAGCCTGTTCAGCGGTCTGGATGGCACCACTGCTTCTGCTGGCATCCTGGCTGACCAAACGCCCGGCACTGCTCAGTTCAACCGAGTCATCGGGCGTGGGTTTTGGCTGGGCGGATGCACTCTTTTCCTGAGCTGAGTCTGAGCGGGAGCCTTTCAATGAGCTGTTACGATCATTAGTTGGCGGCAAAATTTTGTCGTTTGAGATAGGGCTGACCACAATCACTCTCCAAAAGTCGTCAAATATTTGACTAAGGCGTCTAAATACGCCGCTATTAGCCATAGTTAAGCAAACAGCAGGCCAAATTGCCACCTGTCTTTCTGATAGATGCTGTGATCTTTATTGGTAGCGGGCTGTTTATTCGCCTGTTCAGATAAGGCATTTGGATTGCAAAAATGTTACAGTGCGCTCACATTTTTCGGGGGCATGTTGCGAACAATTATTTCGTGCGTCGTGTCAGTCTATAACCTTAATTCCCACTGAGTTTTTTTATGGAACTTCAGAGTATTAGCGAGCTTGAGAAGGCAACCAGTAAAGGTAGGCAAGAGCTGTTTCGAATAGGTATTGCCCTACTGTTTATTGTCGGCATCATGCTGTTTATCGGCATGCGTGGAGGAATGGATACTCCGGGACATGTCATGCTGATGGTCGCAGCGGTCATCGGTGGCTATATGGCGATGAATATTGGTGCCAACGATGTCGCTAATAATGTGGGGCCTGCAGTAGGATCGAAGGCGCTTACCCTGGGTGGAGCGATCGTCATCGCTGCTGTATTTGAGGCCTCCGGCGCCCTCATAGCCGGTGGTGATGTGGTCAGTACAATCAAAAAAGGGATTATTGATCCCTCTGTCATTGGTAGCACTGATACCTTTATCTGGCTGATGATGGCTGCCCTGTTGGCGGGTGCCCTCTGGCTCAATGTGGCGACTGCCCTTGGGGCACCGGTCTCTACAACCCATTCGATTGTGGGTGGGGTCTTGGGCGCGGGCATTGCGGCTGGAGGCGTAGGGATTGCCAACTGGAGCAAGATGAGTGCGATTGCCGCGAGCTGGGTGATCTCGCCTGTGTTGGGGGGGATTATTGCGGCTGCATTCCTTTTGCTAATTAAACGATCGATTACCTACCAGGATGACATGATAGCCGCGGCAAAGCGGATGGTGCCCTTGTTGGTAGGGCTGATGACTTGGGCTTTTTGTACCTATATTGTTCTGAAGGGGTTTAAGAAGATCTGGAAGGTGGAGTTTGGCTCTGCGGTACTGATTGGCTTTGTAGTGGGTGCCCTGGTGATTCTGTTGGTTCGTCCGTTGGTATCAAAAGTGGCCGATACCCTTCCTAATGAAAAACAGAGCATCAATAAACTGTTTACACTGCCTCTGATCTTTGCGGCGGCCATGCTGAGCTTTGCTCATGGTGCCAATGATGTGGCGAATGCAGTCGGCCCCCTGGCCGCTATCAATGATGCGATTATGCATGGCGGTATTGCACAAAAAGCGGCTATCCCGCTTTGGGTCATGATGGTGGGCGCATTGGGTATAGCCGTCGGCCTCGCTCTTTATGGTCCGAAGCTGATCAAAACAGTGGGTAGTGAGATTACCGAGCTGGACAAGATGCGAGCCTTCTGTATTGCGATGGCGGCAGCGGTAACCGTGATCATTGCCACCCAGTTGGGTCTGCCGGTCAGTTCAACCCATATTGCGGTAGGCGGCATCTTCGGTGTGGGTTTTTTGCGTGAGTTTATCAAGACCAGTTATGCCAAGATGGTAGAAGAGATCAAGATGCATCATCAGGATGATGATCCGGTGGCGATTGAAGCCTACCTGATGAAATTCAAAAAAGCCTCTCTGACCCGCAAAGGCGAGATGCTGGCTGAACTGAAAGAGCAGGCCAAGACCCAGCATGATGCGCCTTTGACAAAGAAAGAGCGTAAGGGACTGCGTAAGGTCTATCGGCATGAGTTAGTGAAAAGATCCGCATTGATGAAGATTGCGGCGGCCTGGGTGATTACCGTACCGGTTTCCGGCCTGATGGCGGCTTTGATCTATTACATGATCCGAGGGATGATGTTGCCTTGATCTGATAAGGCAGTAGTCCGTTTATCCAAAAGGCCACCCATTCGACGAATGGGTGGCCTTTTGTTGTCAGGGCATACGGAGCTATTCTCCTAATCGTCGGGTTCGACAATCCTGAGCTGGCTGATATCCGGTATTGGAACAGGCTCTTTCGGTGACTGGCAATCCTCCAGTGTGCCGGAATTGGCCGGTGCCAGGGTCAACTCGCTGGTATCAATCTGAAGCGGCTCTGGGCTTTCCGTTTCATCTAAGACAGTACCGGGGGTAGCCAGGGAGAGATTGTCTATATTGGGCAGCGAGGCTGGGGTAATGACTGGTGCGCAGTCAGCGAGACTGCCTGTGTTGGCCGGCAGTAGTGACATGGTATCGGTGTCATCAGAGCCTGTGGCAGGCACATCGGGTGAGCCGGGCGCTTGCTTTTTTATGGTTGCTTGATTGGCTTCGATAGGGTCTGCTGAGCGTATCTCAACCAATGCACCGGCATCCCTGAAGGCTACCCGGTATTTAACGGCGGTATCCTGATCAACATTGTTTTTGATTTTTACAGAGGCGCCCGAAAAGAGGTAATCCAGCTGTTCTTCATTGGCATTGAAGATTTTGGCAATCTTCTCTTTGACAGTAGCCAAATCAGTATCTTCTAAGGTGTTGCCTGAGAAATAGATGTCGTAGCGTTGAGCCGTCATTAAAGCATCTTCCTTCAGAGAATCCTGGCCAGCATTGAGTTAAAGTATAATCCAACTATCAATATAACGGGAACATGATGCCCAAAACGGAAACAGGGGCCGCCCGGCCCCTGTTAGTATGAGCAGTGATTGTAGGATCAGAGCGGTTTGCTAAGTGTGAAGGCACCACGAATATCACCTTCGTTAAAGCCCCGGGCCTGATCGCCTGGATAGAGTGATTTTAACTCGGCTTCCACCTCGGGTTTAATGGTTTCCGCGTGGCAGTTAAGGCAGGCCTTTTCTGTCGGAATTGCCTTCATGTAGCGGAACATTTTCTGGCCGTTCAGCTCAACAACTTCCGAATAATCGAGTGTTGAAGGGTCTGCTCCCGCCGCTTTCTTTGTTTCAAACTCTTTAAGTACCGCCAGCTCCCAGGCATCGGGGGTATTGGCAGCGGAACGGATTTTCAGGCTGGTCCGGCCTATCTCCCAGCCTGAGTGGGTAGCGATATCAGAGGCAATGCCGGGGGCTCTGACATTGCAGAATTGTATGGCCTTTACGGGACCCCCTTCTTTCATTGCACCGACAAGCTGTCCCTTGAGTGAGGTGCCAAACTGTTTGATGAGTCCGCGTGCTTCTGTGACCTCATCTGCAGCCAGGATGGGTTGTGAAAAAATCGCGGCCAATAGGGCTATTGGAAGTGTTTTGTGCATTGTTATCGTCTCCCTCGGTGAATAATAGAGCACTGTGTGCTTCTCGTTTGTGGGATTAGTCTGCCACGAACAAAGTGGTAAAGACTAGCCTCTTTTTAGGTGGAAACTGTCAGGGTTGATCAGTACTGGCTCTTCTCAATGACCTCATAGCCCAGATTCGGCTTCCAGCCCCAGGAGTAGCTGCGCAGATTGGAGAGGGCGCGTTGCTCGGCTGCCTCAATCGATAGGGGGTCAAAGCCGCATCCATAGCTGATTCTTTCACGGCCAGTGTAGGTGCGGTAACGGGTCTTGATAATGATCATCCAACCATGTTTGGTCGGGCTGTTAGCTTGAGGGAATACGTACTCATATCCCTGTTTATTCAGGGCCAGTTTTGCCTTGTCAATGGCGTGCGAGACCGATGGCTCCCCGGTTGCCCACTCTATAGCCAGAGAGTTGCCCAATTTTTTTGCGACGACGCAAGCCGCTCCACCCCTCTCAAAGGAGACCGAATCTGTTTCCGTCTGAGCGAGGCCTGGTGTAGTGACCAGGGTTGCCAGTAGTAACAGTCCTGCGGTGGCAATAGTTGTGTTCATAATATAGAAAGTCAGACCTTACTTTGAAAGCGAAGGTTTATCCAACGCGCTGAGTGCGTTTTGCACCGATTGGTCAACATAATAATAGAACATCTCCGGTGTTTGGATGCCGACCATTTTTTCAGCCAGCTCTTTGCCGTCGGCATCAAGAAACAGCAGAGTAGGGGTCAGGAAGACCTTGTAATCATAGGAGAACGCATGGCTTTCTCTTCGTTGGCCCTTGAAGTCAACGACATCCGATCCGGTATCGAGGAATAACTCACGAATCATCAGGCGTTCATCATAGCTGCCGCTTCTGATCATGGGGCCAATCACCTCCTGCTTGATCTGCACACAAAAGCCACAGTGCTCCTGGGAAACCAGGAGCATAATCGCCTTGCCTTTCTGACGGGCTGTTTGGCCATCCAGGTGGAGATTGGTAGCCTCAATGACAGGCACCTGGTCTTGATGTTGGGTGGCTTGCTCAGAAGCCGTAGCAGGGGCTGTGCTGCCCAGTAGACTCAAGACGATCATCAGGTACTTCATAACGGGTTGAGCTTCCTCTTGAGTTCGCACATGGCGCGGTATTCATCGAGTGCAATACCGGCGCCTTTGAAGTTAAATGCATCCGGAAAGCCGCTGGCCTTAAGGGCCTTTTCCTCGGCCTGCTGACACCATTCGTCAGCCCAGGACTTAAGTGACTGCAGCTGAGTTTCTGAATACTGCTTTACCGTACTGTCCAGAATCAGGTCGAAGCCGTTTCTGGACATTGATTCATGGATCCTGGCCAACTCCCTGGGCTCTTTTTGTAATAACCCTGAATTCAGATTAGCGGCATACTCTTTGAGCAGCTGGGAGCGAGTTTGTTCCGAGTACTGCTGAATCGTGTGGATGATTTTGTGATAGGGGCCACTAAAACGGTCTGTGGCGGCGTGGCGGGTAATAAAACCTTCCAGGGCAATGAGGCTGGCATGAGTGCGGCTCACATTGGCTGATCCACGGCACAACTCCTTGCAGTACTGTTCCATCTCAGGCGGTGAGATTTTCAGTGTTATTTGTTCCTGGTCGGGCATAGGCGAAGATTCATTGGGCGCACTTTGCTTGAATAGAAAGATCAAAATAAACTAATT
>JAPHUG010000439.1 GCA_026197195.1 Sedimenticola sp. | reverse complement strand
TGCATTGCGTACCTGCTCAGCGGCATTTTCTGTGATTTCAAACATGAGAATGCTCCGTACTGCTTGGGGATATCAAATCACCCCGGTTATACCTACCCTTTCAATTATTGTAACTGACACTGTTCTGATGATTAGTGTGCCAGTTGCTTGTTTTTACACTGCTTAACATGCGCTAAGAATCGCTGTATCCAGTGGTTTCCTCCAGCATCCCGCATATGGGTATAACTGGCCAGAAGGTTTTTATAGACAATACCATCATGGGTTCCATCAATTCCGGTGCCCCGTGTGACCCTGTAGGCGTATTCTATTCCAGGCGCTATATTTTCCAAGGCCGAATAGTGGAACTCATGGGCCGCTATGGTCTTGCTATCATCCGTCAGTTTTGGCCATGGACTACTGGCCGTCTCTTGCAACCGGACATAACCACGACCCTGCGGACGTTCATGCATTCTGACATCGGCCGGAATGGCCCCTACCATATCGCATGATTTTTCATTCCAAATCAAGCGTCTTGAGAGATACATCAAGCCGCCACACTCTGCATAGGCGGGACCACCCTGCTCAATAAAAGCGAGAATGCCTTGACGTAACGATTGGTTAGCCGACAGCGCCTCCATCGACATTTCGGGAAACCCACCCCCGATAAAAAGGGCGTCTATCTCAGGTAATGCAGCGTCATGCAAGGTATCAAAGGCGACCAGTTCGACCCCAGCCGCACGCATCTTCTCCAGGTCACCCGGATAATAGAAACCGAAGGCCTGATCTCTGGGATAGCCAATTCTCAATCCGGCATAAGCCTGATTGACCGTTTCCGGTATTTCATAGGCAGGGGTTTTTACATCGGCTGATATTTCTAACAGGCGATCAATATCCACTTGCTCAGCAATCGCCTCACCAAGCTGAGCAATCTTCTTCAGTGCCAGGTCGGTTTCATTGCTTGGCATCAAACCAAGGTGGCGTTCATCGATCACAAGTGCTGGTGCATTATGTACTGAACCCACAACGGGTATATCAGTGTAATGCTTGATCACATTACAGAGTTTGGCCTCATGCCGACTGCCACCCACTTTATTCAGTATCACACCCGCGATACGGACATCCGGATCGAACGCCTGATAACCCAGAATAAGCGGTGCAATACCCCGGGTCATGCCCCTGGCATCAATCACCAGAAAAACAGGCGCCTGCAGCTGCCCGGCCAATGCGGCATTACTATTACTGCCATCCAGATCCAATCCGTCATAGAGCCCTTTATTGCCTTCAATGACGCCAATCTCAGCATCCTTCATGGCGCGACCAAACTCATTGAAGATCTCTTCTTTGTCCATGGTAAAGAAATCAAGATTCATGCAGGGTCGGCCACTGGCGGCAGTAAGCCAGAGCGGGTCAATGTAGTCAGGCCCTTTTTTAAAGGTCTGCACAGACAGACCGCGGCTGCGCAGGGCAGCCGTCAGGCCAATCGACAGGGTGGTTTTACCTGAAGATTTATGTGCGGCAGAGATAAAAAAATAGGCCATGTATTAGGGTCGCCGAGTAAAGTCAGGATAAGTCTTGGTCGAAACGGTTATCAAACGCTATCTGACACCTATAGTTACTCTTCCGAATGAGTCTGTAAAGCAGGTGAGATTCTGAGGCGGTTGAGACTCAGACAAAAAAAATCCACCGCCAAGTCCTGGCGGTGGATCAGTAGATCGCTAGAACAATCGGATCAACATCAGGCGCAGTCGCCTTCCGCTGGATCTTCCAAACTTTCAGGCAGAACCCTCAGCATCCGGGAACCCACAGCCACAAGGGTCATGGATATTGCGATACCGGCAATGCCCAGCAGCGCCTCAGCAGTCGTCGGCGTGTAGCTAGCTACGACACCATCGTAGAAGCTGCTCTCCAAAACCTCTTTACCTGGGAACAGGTTCATAGGATAGGCCTGACCACCGATAACGATGACATAGACCTGAAAGAACCCGCCAATAAGTACCAGTATAGAGGCCACCGATATAGCAAACTTGGATGCAGCAAATGCTGGGGAATAGATCAGAAACAGCGGGATCACGCCACCAATCAACACCTGCCCTATCCAGAACATATTGGTGTAGACGCCGCCATCCAGAAGGATGAACCGCTCAACACCATGATGCTGTGTTACATAGAGGTTGGTCAGGTGATAGACCAGGGCAAAGTAAAGAACCGCCCCGACAAACACACCCAGAAGATTCTTTAACTTGGCCAGACGCAGATCACCAATCGTTCTTCCGGCCCACCAGTAAGCTGAAATAAGGGTAATGATGAAGAAAGCCAGTCCGTAGCTGAACGACATGATAATGAACATCGGTGCCATAATCGCGGCATCATAAGCCTCACGGGCCACCAGGAAACCAAAAATCGAACCCGTACCGGTGGTCAGTGCAATACGCCAGAAGAAGGCAGCAAAACCAACAGGGCGCTTGTACTGCTCAAACTTGCGATCCATCATGGTCCAGAGGTACAGGCCTACAATGGTAAAGAACCCGGTGTAGAGAATGATGTTCCAGGCAAAGATGGATTTAAAATTGTAGGTGGTCATCGCCACAATCAAACGATCGGGGCGCCCTAAATCCAGAAGCAGTACCACCAGGCCACCGGCCAGCAGACCGATCGCCAGTAGACCCGAGAAGCGACCCAGTGGCTTGTACATCGGTCCACCGAATACTGAACCAATTGAGGCTACGTTCAGTGCACCGGAAGCGGCGACGATCAGGAAAATGGCAAACACATGAGGCAGACCCCATACAACCTGATTGCTCATGCCGGTCACAAAATGACCGTTATGCTCCATATGAAACGCCGCGCCTAATCCAACCAGGATAATAAAGGCCAGTGTGGCCAGACCACCCCAGTAACGGGGGGAGCTGCAGTAAAGTTCGCGGTATTGTGTTTTTATCATCGACTTCTCTCCGTACCGCTAGATATT
>JAPHUG010000030.1 GCA_026197195.1 Sedimenticola sp. | reverse complement strand
CGGCTATGCCGCGGGTTATTACAGCTACAAATGGGCTGAGGTGTTATCGGCTGATGCCTTCTCGCTGTTTGAAGAGAACGGTATCTTTGATCGAAAGACTGGCGAATCCTTTCTGCATAATGTGCTGGAGCAAGGCGGCTCAAAAGACGCCATGGAGCTGTTTGTCGCCTTCCGGGGAAGGGAACCCCAGGTCGACGCCCTGCTTCGACACAGTGGGATCAGTGCATGAAACGGCTGATTCAGAAAGGGGGAATGGTACTGCTGCTGAGCCTGCTGGTCTTCAGCCTCGCAGAGGCGGCACGCATCACCGATAAGCTGCTGGCCGGTCTCTATGAAAAACCCGAGGTGAGCGCCACGCCGTTACGTGTACTGCCCAGCGACACACCGCTGGAGCGACTGGAGAAAGAGGGGGAATTCACCCGAGTCAGGCTGGGTGACGGCACTGAGGGCTGGGTCGAGAGCCGTTTTATTACGGACGAGAAACCTGCCCGCATCATGTTGTTGGAGCTACAGGTTAAAAACAGTGAGCTGCAGCAGAAACTACGGGAAGCGAACAAATCACTGAAGGCACTGGGACAGGATGCTGAGGGAAGCGACAACGCACCGGATCCGGAGATCGTCGAATTGAAACGGCAACTGGCAGACGCCAGAGCTGAAATCGAGTTGTTGAAACGGGAGACGAGCACTGAACCGACCCCTCAATCTCAGGATGACACGGTTGAGCTAAAGCAGCAGATCACTGAACTGCAGCAGGCGCTGCAGGAGGCCAAGGAGTCGGCCCGGGAACAGGCGAAACCAACGGGAGACGACACCGCTCTGCAGGCGCTACAACAGACCAATCAACAGCTGCAGCAACAACTTGATCAGATCGCCGGGATTGTCGGCGCCCCTCAGGTCAGCGCGGCTGAGGCCCCAGCAGCCGAGCCTGCCGGCATCCGTTTCAACGCCTGGCATCTGCCGGTGCTGTTACTCGCCCTGCTGTTCAGCTTTATTGGCGGCGTGGCCTTTAAAAACTATCGCCTGGCCAAGCGCTATGGCGGCTTCCGTATCTAAATCAGCGACCCTGAATCACTCATTATGAACTACTCGGATCTGCGTGACTTTATCCAGCAACTGGAAAACCAGGGGGAGCTGAAACGGATCTCCATCGAAGTGGATCCCTACCTGGAGATCACAGAAATCTGTGACCGCACCCTGAGAGCGGGCGGTCCCGCACTGCTGTTTGAAAACGTCAAAGGGTCAGACTACCCACTGCTCGGCAACCTGTTCGGCACCCCCCGACGAGTAGCCCTCGGTATGGGTGAAGAGTCGGTTGAGGCGCTGCGGGAGGTCGGCAAACTGCTCGCCATGTTAAAAGAGCCGGAACCACCCAAGGGGATGAAGGATGCCTGGGCCAAACTTCCGGTGTTTCGCAAGGTGCTGGACATGGCGCCCAAAGAGATCAAAAACCCACCCTGCCAGGCAGTGGTAGTGGAACAGGACCAGGTGGACCTGGCCGAACTGCCGATCCAGACCTGCTGGCCGGGTGATGCAGGCCCACTGATCACCTGGGGACTTGTAGTAACCAGGGGCCCGGAAAAGAGCCGGCAGAATCTGGGGATTTACCGGATGCAGGTGATCGGTAAAAACCGCGTCATTATGCGCTGGCTCTCCCATCGCGGCGGTGCACTCGATTTTCGTGACTGGCAGCTGCGCCACCCCGGCGAGCCCTTCCCCGTCAGTGTCGCACTGGGGGCCGACCCCGCGACCATTTTGGGTGCGGTCACACCGGTGCCGGACAGCCTCTCTGAGTACGCCTTCGCGGGGCTGTTAAGAGGCAGCCGCACCGAGGTGACCCGCTGCCTCACCAACGACCTTCAGGTCCCGGCTTCCGCAGAATTTGTACTGGAAGGCTACCTCTATCCAGACGATATGGCTCCAGAGGGGCCTTTTGGCGACCATACCGGTTACTACAATGAGGTGGACAGTTTCCCGGTCTTCACGATCGAACGCATCACCCATCGTCGCCACCCGATCTATCACAGCACCTACACCGGACGACCGCCAGACGAACCCGCCATCCTCGGCGTGGCACTGAACGAGGTGTTTGTACCGATCCTACAGAAACAGTTTCCGGAGATTGTCGATTTCTACCTGCCACCGGAGGGGTGTTCCTATCGCATGGCCGTCGTCTCTATGAAGAAACAGTACCCCGGTCACGCCAAACGGGTGATGTTGGGTATATGGTCATTCCTGCGGCAGTTCATGTATACCAAATTTGTGATTGTCACCGATGATGATGTCAATGTGAGAGACTGGAACGATGTGATCTGGGCCATGACCACGCGAATGGATCCTGCCCGAGACACCACGATGATCGAGAACACCCCGATCGACTATCTCGATTTCGCTTCCCCGGTTTCAGGACTTGGCTCCAAGGTCGGTTTCGATGCGACCAACAAATGGCCCGGCGAGACCCAGCGTGAATGGGGGCAACCGATCACCATGGATGATCAGATCAAGCAGCGGGTGGATGAGATTTGGGAAAGCTTGGCGATTCAGTGCCCAGGTGATTGAACCGCCCCTGGGGTCTGAGGCTATAATTGCGCTCTATTGAACAAAAACAAACCAGGAGGAGTGAAGATGCGGACCATCATGTTGATGAATGCCAAAGGGGGCTGCGGAAAAACCACCATGGCGACCAATATCGCCACTTGGTTTGCCGATGAAGGGGCTACCGTCGCCCTGGCCGACTTTGATCCGCAGGGCTCTTCCCTGGATTGGCTGGAGGCACGCCTTGACTACGAAGGGATCCCCCCTATTGAAGGCATCGACGGGACAAAAGGCCCGGTAAAACCGGCCAAAGGGACCGACTACCTGATCATGGATGCCCCGGCTGGCACTCACGGTACCGAGATCAACAGCATGTTGAAACAGGTGCAGTCACTGATTATCCCGGTCCTTCCCTCTCCCATCGACATGCGGGCCTGCCGGCGTTTTCTGGAAGAGTTGCTACAGAGCGGCCGGGTCTCGAAAAAACAGACCCGCATCGCCATTGTGGCCAACCGGGCGCGGGAAAATACCCTGATATACCGACAGCTGGAGGATTATCTGGCCCATCTGGAAATACCTTTCCTCACCCATCTTCGTGAGAGCCAGAACTATATCCGTGCCGCCGAGCGTGGTCTGGGTATCTTTGAGATGGCACCCTCCCAGGTTTGGCAGGATATTGAACTGTGGGATCCCGTACTGGAGTGGCTGGAGAAGCGCTAGTCCTCATCCCTCGGAGCGACAGGCCGCCAATCCACGCTGCAGATCGGGATAGTTCATGACCACACCCAGTTCCCGTTGCAGCTTGCGACTATCCAGGCGGCGGGACTCCTGCAGATAGGAGAGCATACCGGCCGATAACTGACTGCCCGCTGCATCCAAGGCTATTTGAGCAGGCCGCGGCAGGCCGGCCCAATCCGCCACCTGATTGAAATAGTCCGTCATATTACCCGGTGAGCCATCACTGACGTTATAGATCTCGCCACTGACGCCCCGCGCCATCGCCGCCACACAGCTCTGTACCAGATCCGATATATGGATTCGATTGGTGTAGGGCGCCTCTGACTCCCGAACCATTGGCTCCTGTCGCCTCAGACGCGCCAGGGGCAACTTTCCAGGCCCATAGATACCCGCCACCCTTAGAACGACCAGCTCACCTCCCGTAGCCTGACGCCAGGCCCGGAACTGCTGCTCACCATCCCAGCGCCGCCGGGCACGATCCACCACCGGATTCGCCGGACGGGTCTCGTCGACCCAATCACCCCCGCAGTCACCATAGACACCGGTGGTACTGAGGTAGACGATCCGCTTTGGGTGATTCCCTTCTCCCAGCTGATCCAGCAACCGTGCAATCCGTGACTCCTTAACGCCGGTTTTAGGCGGTGGGGCAAAATAGAACAGCTCCGCTCCCTTCATCGTCAAGGGGTATGCCTCTGGCTGTGCAAGGTCCAGATCCAGCGCGATAGCCGAAATACCCGCACTCTGTAGCTTCGCCGCACTGGCGGCGGTTCGGACCACAGCGGTTACTGAATGACCCGTTTCAAGGTAGTATCTGGCAACGCGTTGGCCCAGGTAGCCACAGCCTATAATTACTATATTCATCAACAGTTTTGTATTTCGCAGTAAAATAGTAGAGAATTTCACAATACCCTAATAGAAGTTGAAGGAATTTTATGAGTTTTAATGTGACAGT
>JAPHUG010000110.1 GCA_026197195.1 Sedimenticola sp. | reverse complement strand
GTGATCGCTTCAGTCGCATCAAATTCAACCGATGTACCACCACCTGCACCCAGTCCCAGGGTGGCCGACAGTTTGGCGCCAAGGCGGATCTTGGTCCATGACAGTTCCGCATCTACCTTGGCCTCTGCACCCGCACCGGCAGTGACCTCACCCTGGGCCTTGCCGGTCAACTTGATCCCCCACCAGGAGAGCGAGGCCTCGGCTGCTGCCTCCGCCTTGCCACCGACAAAGACCTTTGCCTCAAGCGAGCCTGCAACTCGGTCCGATCCGAGGTGAAGTTCACCACTGCCCTTTCCCTCTGCCCCCACCTTGGCGGTGGTGGTTACCTTGGCCCCAAGGGTTGCGTTGCCCACCTTCTTCTCGGCACTACCGGTTGCCGTGGCTTTAATCGCATTGACCTCGGCATTAACATCCGCCTTGGCATGCAGACCACGCTGGTTGGCGGTGACCTCCCAGCTACCCCCAGCGCCATGTTGGCCGACCTGCACCTTGGCCTCACCGCCATATTCAACGCCGGAATC
The DNA here is from genome assembly GCA_026197195.1 of Sedimenticola sp. Lineage (GTDB taxonomy): Bacteria > Pseudomonadota > Gammaproteobacteria > Chromatiales > Chromatiaceae > Sedimenticola. The sequence goes on along the minus strand of JAPHUG010000110.1, from coordinate 3,565 downwards.
TGTCCTTCCCGCCACGCTGGTAGCGGCGGTTTTCTTCGCCTCATCAATCGGCTCAAACAGTTTACCGCCGGCAATCTTTACATTGACCTTGGTGGGGTCCCCGACCCTTTCACCATCTTTCGGTTCAGTGGGATCACCACCCGGCTTGAGATCCTTTTCATAAGTGCCCTGGGTAGTGCGGGATTTTGACCAGGGTGTATCGGTCGTCGTTGTAGTGACTGTGGTCTTGGTCTCACGCCCATCATCAGCCTTGGTTGCTGTAGAACTGCTTTGAGTCTTGGTGGTGGTTTGACTTCCCGTGCGGTCATCCGTGGTGGTTGTCCTGCCGGTTTCGGTGGTCCGGGTGGTTCCGTCCTTCTCCTGGACAATGGTATGTTTATTGGAATCCGTGGTAGTTGAGCCCTTGCTACTAGGCAACCAGCCCCGCTTGTCCTGACGGGTTGTCGACTGCTCATGGGTACTGGTGGTTTTGCCACTCTTATCCGTACGGTTGCTGGTGGTCTTTGTCGAGTCACTCTGGCGGGTGATATTGCCACCGGCGTCACGATCGGTTTCTGATGTTTTTGTCGTTCCCGAACTGCTCTTCTTACCCTGATAGCTGGTTGTATTTTGCCTGGTTGTCTTGGTTGAGCCATCGGCACCGGTTTCAGTAACGTCTCTTGTCTGCCGGGTGGTTCTGCCACCACCGGCGGTAGGTTTGGTCGTTGTCCGGGTATTACGATCGGTTGTGCTGCCATCTGCATTCTGGGTCTTTGAGGTGATGGTCTTGGTCTGTTTTTTACCGTCACGCTCGTCAGTGATCGTCCAGTCACTGTTTTTTGCCGAGCCCTTCCGTTCCGTAATGGTACGCTTCGACTTCTGTTCAGCCGCCGCACGCTGTGCTCGCTTTTCAGCCTGACTGGCAATCGCCTTCTTATCCGGTTCGGGTGCTGTCGGCAGGCCGGCCTTTTTACGGGCGTCTTCATTCGCCTTACGGGCATCTTCGTTGGCGCTATCGAGCACCTTGTTACGGCCACGGATATTGTCAGCCGTCTTTTCTGCATCCGGATCTGCTGTCCCCTTGGCGCTCTTCTCAGCCGTCTTGGCAACCGCCTCGCGTACCTCTCGGATCTTTTTCGATTTCGCCGCCGCCACCGGCTTGGTGTTCTGTACCTCCTGATCCGCCTTCTTAACCCATTTCCGCTCATCTTCCCTCTGCTGTTCAGGGGTGGCGCCAAGGGGGGTGATACCGGTTTCGAACTTGTCTCCGTAGTTTCGCAACTTGTTGGCTTGGTTGATCACCTCTGAGTCATGACCCACCTCACCGGCAGCCTTGCTGACACTCTTGCCCACCGTTTTCAGGGCCATGTCACGCTTCATCTGCGCACTCGGTGATTTGTTGTTGATATCGGTGTTTTCCAGATCCTCAGCGCCATGGATAAGCTTTTTCTCATTATCCAGTACATAGCCTTCAGGATCCCTGACCGACTCATCCCCTTTTACATTGGTGGCCTGCTTTCCACCCGGCGTTGAAAAGGCATCGTGATACTTCTGTCGCTCACTTAGCTGCGCGGGGGTGGGTGGCTGCCAGAGGGTGGTGTCCTTCGATTCATTGATATAGATACCCAGTTTCTTATCGTAGGTAACCACATCACCCTTTGCCCGCCACTCAGCGGCAATCTGGGATGCAACGCGACTGTCGTTGGCGGTAATATCGACATCTGCCCGTACATCTTTTGGTGAACTGCCGGTGGTTTTCAGGCTCGATCCGAACCGCTCCTGGAGATCTTCAAGATCGCTTCCCCGAGAATCGAGTCCATTGAATTGGGACTGAATCTCCGCCTTGTCCTTACTGTAATCACTGAGAACCTGCTGATAGTCAGGATGAGTGGTATCAACAGTGCCGTCCGGCTTGATTAAATCCGGATTACTGCGAACCCGGGTGTGGTAACTGCTTTCAAGCGCGTTCAATGCATTCTGTTGACGCACCCTGAGATCTTCAATGCTGTCAGCGGCAAATACGCTGAGCGGCAGATTTATCAGCAGTAGAAGGACGAGTGCAATCAGCCACTGATAGCGGCTGTAGGGTGTGGTTACCGTCAAGGTGGGTGAAGAATCAGTGCGTTCCATCATCACCCAACTCCTTCAACAGGGCGGACGCTTTCTCCTTGATCGTAGCTTCGGCCTTGTCATTATTGAGAATGCCATTGAGTTCCTTTTTTGCTTCTTTGGTTTGACCCAGCTTGATCTGAACCTCTGCCAGATAGAGTGGCAGCACCTGGTCATCGTGTCCGGCAGCCCGCGCCTGTAGATAGCGCTCCCCCGCCTCTTCGATACGTCCCAGATCATCCAGCACTGTAGCCAGCAGGAAGAGGATTTGGGGATTATCGGGTGTCGCCTTAACCGCCTCTTCGAGTAACGCGATAGCCTCATCGCCACGGCGTAGACCGAGCAACAAGACCGCCAGCCTATGGCGTGATGCAGAATGGTTGGGATCCGCTCGGATAGCACGCCTGAGATACTCTTCAGCCTTTCCTGACTGGCCCGCCACCATCAGTATCTGGCCCATGTTGTACCAGGCATCCGTACGCATCGGGTCAATCTTTACTGCGGCCTGAAAATTGGTCATTGCCGCATTCATCTGCCCCTGTTTCAACGCCAGTACACCAAGATTATTGTAGGTTTCTGCAAACAGTGGGTCGGCATCGAGCGCACAGTTGTAGTAACGCTTTGCCTGCTCAAGTTCGCCCTGGGAGAGGGCAATATTACCGAGGAGATTACAGGCGTCCTTATCGGCCGGGTTCTCCTTCAGGATGGCTTCAAGGTGTGCCCTCCCCTGTTCGATACTGCCGTCACTCAGTGCCTGTTCAGCCAGTTTGAATCGTTCATCCACGGCCGATTCCCCGCTCTGTAAATTGAATGAAACTGCCAGAATAGCGACCAGCAGCATAGCGGCCAGCCATCGCGTGGAGCGACAGGATTGGCACAGGTGATTGCCTGATAGTTTTCTTTGCATCAACCCTTCTCCCGTTAATTCCGCTTACTCATGCCAGTCGACTCCTACCAGCTCGATCAACCTTTCACTGGCCTGCTGACCCTGAAGTGTTCGGTTGCCCTGATCCGTTCGCATCACCTGCCGATACTGCGCAATAGCAGCGGAGCGATCACCACTCCGTTCCAGCGCCTGGGCATATTCCAGCAGCTCCTGAATTTGCGGCATCTCTGCAAAGGCCATATTGGCGAACTGCTTGCGATACACAGCAACCAGTTCGTTCCAATTTTCGGCATTTAACAGGCCAATAATTTCGATACGTTGTTGCGCAACTCGTAACCATAGATCGCTCATATCATAATTAGCGGCCTTTTCACCGCCAGCGGTTGTCGCGACCTGTTGGTAAAACTCAAGTGCTTTATCGCGACGTCCACTACCCTCCAGTGCTTTGGCATAATCAAGCATGATTACCAGATAATACGGATTCTCTTCTGTAAGCGCGGACACTTCTCCATCATAAAGCTCCACCACCCGCGACCACTGTCCCGTATCTTCACAGGCACGTCGCAAACGTTGACTCATCTCTGGTGCCAT
>JAPHUG010000073.1 GCA_026197195.1 Sedimenticola sp. | reverse complement strand
CGTTACCTGGCACCCTGTCCATCGGAGCCCGGACTTTCCTCCACTTTTTGCAAAGCAGCGACCATCCGGCCGACTCCCGGCGTGGAGAGTAGTCCCATCCACTCGCTATGGCAAGCACAAACCACTAATCGCAGGGCTTGCCTTCGAAACCCGATACTCATAGTATTGACGGTTTTCTTGGATATTTACGCCCGCGTGGCGGTATATCCAGTTCCTGGTTTGGAGACTAAGGATAACTACCATGTCGAGTGCATTAATGGCCACCTACAAAAGGCTACCCGTCAGCTTTGAACGGGGCGATGGCGTCTGGCTCTGGGATACCGATGGAAAACGCTACCTGGACGCCCTGTCTGGAATCGCCGTGTGCGGACTGGGACATGCCCACCCCGCCATCCAGAAAGCGATCTGTGATCAGGCCGGAAAGTTACTGCACACCTCCAATCTGTATGAAATACCGCTACAGGAGCAGCTAGGCGAAAAGCTGGTCGCGCTCTCCGGTATGCAGCGGGCCTTCTTCTCCAATTCCGGGGCAGAAGCCAATGAGGCGGCCATAAAGATTGCACGGCTGTATGGTCATAAAAAAGAGATTACGAACCCGGCCATTGTCGTGATGGAAAAAAGTTTTCATGGCCGGACCCTGGCAACGCTGACGGCTACGGGAAACCGCAAGGTACAGGCAGGGTTTGAGCCTCTGGTTCAGGGCTTTGTGCGCATACCTTTTGGTGACATTGACAGCCTGAAGAGTGTGGCCCAGAACAGTCCCAATGTGGTCGCGGTTCTGGTTGAGCCAATACAGGGCGAAGGCGGCATCAATATTCCAGACGATACCTACCTGCAACAGATCCGCAAGATTTGTGACGAGCAGGACTGGCTGATGATGCTGGATGAAATCCAGACAGGCATTGGGCGCAGTGGTAAATTCTTCTCCCACCAGCATCAGGAGATTGTCCCCGATGTCATGACCCTGGCCAAAGCATTGGGTAATGGCATGCCGATTGGCGCCTGCCTTGCCGGTAAAAAAGCCGCTGAGATCTTCGGTCCTGGCAATCACGGCACCACTTTTGGCGGCAACCCACTCGCTTGCCGGGTAGGCTTGACGGTCCTCGAAACCATCGAAAAACAGGATCTTGTCACCCGCGCTGAGACACTGGGTGCAAAACTGCTGGCCGACTTTGCCGACGCCTTGACCGATGTGATTGGCGTTGAAGAGATCCGCGGGCAGGGCCTGTTGATTGGTATCGAGCTGAACCGCCCCTGCGGAGAGCTGGTGACCCAGGCACTGGAACAGGGACTGCTGATCAATGTTACCGCTGACAACGTGATCAGGCTGCTCCCACCACTGGTCATGAACAATGAACAGGCCGACCAACTGGTAGGGACGCTCTCTGATCTGATCAAAGCGTTCTTATCCGACGAGAGCAATCAAGACCAATAGGCACACAGGGTACGAGTATGGCTACACCAGATAGCAAGCCTGTCCGGCACTTTCTTTCACTTTTAGACCTCTCTCCGGCTGAATTACGGAAGCTGGTCAAACGGGCAACCGAGCTAAAACAGATCCTGCGCTCAGGCGAGCTCTACGAGCCGCTAAAAAACCAGACACTGGGCATGATCTTTGAGAAGTCGTCTACCCGCACCCGGATCTCGTTTGAAGCGGGCATCACCCAGCTGGGCGGACACGCCCTATTTCTCTCATCCCGGGATACCCAGCTGGGTCGGGGCGAGCCGATTGAGGATAGCGCTCGGGTTATTTCGCGCATGGTCGATTGCGTAATGATTCGTACCTTTGAACATGAAAAGGTTGAGCTGTTTGCCGCCCACTCACAGGCCCCGGTGATCAACGCCCTGACCGACCTGCTCCATCCCTGCCAACTCCTGGCAGATATGCAGACCTACTTTGAGCATCGCGGCGATATCGCCGGGAAGACCGTTACCTGGGTCGGTGACGGCAATAACATGTGCCACTCCTATATCAATGCGGCCCGGCAGTTCGACTTTAAGCTGAATATTGCCTGCCCAAAAGGACATGAACCCAACAACGACATCCTGCAAGCCGCAGGGGATCGCTGCCAGATTATCCATAAACCGATCGAGGCCGCCAGTGGCGCAGATCTGGTCGTAACGGATGTTTGGGCCAGCATGGGGCAAGAGGAAGAGCAGCGACAACGTGAGATCACCTTTGCCGATTACCAGGTCAATGACGCCGTCATGGCCGAGACCCAGCCAGACGCCCTGTTCATGCACTGTCTGCCGGCACATCGGGGCGAAGAGGTCACCGCCTCGGTGATCGACCGCCCAGACAGCGTGGTATGGGATGAGGCGGAAAACAGAATGCACTCACAAAAAGCGTTGCTTGAGATGCTGCTCTGCTCCTAACCACTCACTTGATCGCCAGTGCATCCTGGATCGATGCACTGGCGAAACAATGCATTAATCCTCCAGCCTGAACCCCACCTTGATCACCACCTGCCAGTGCGCCACCTTGCCATCAGCAATATGGCCGCGGGTCTCAATCACCTCAAACCAATCCATATTGCGGACACTTTTCGCCGCATGCGCCAAGGCGTTCTCTACCGCCTTATCAGAACTCTCGGTGGACGAGCCAACCAATTCAACTTTTTTATAGATATGCGAACTCATTATTGATCTCCTTAAAATCGCCCCCCCGCACTATAAACATAAATCTTTATGTAGCACTACCAGAAAACGCAACCTATTGCAGATTTAATGCACCGCGGATTCAAGTAAATAAGTGCAATTTCATTACGCAGCGAGTAAATCGGCTCGCTGCCCCATAAATAGCTCATTGGGTGAACGACCACCGCGTGTCTTCCTGGGTCGATTGTTCAGCCGATCCATTACATGCCTTATTTGCTCATCGGTTACCTGGCTGAAATCGGTTCCTTTTGGGAAGTACTGCCGGATCAACCCATTGGTATTTTCATTGATACCTCGCTCCCATGAGGCATAGGGATGTGCAAAGTATATGTCTGCACCCAAGCCTTCGGCGATCACTTCATGATGTGCAAATTCCAACCCATTATCAAAGGTGATCGTTTTTACCCTATTGGCTAGCCCTTTCATACCCTTGATGGCCGCCTGGGCCAGTAGATCAGCCCGCTTGCCCGTTAAGCGTATAATCACCGTGTATAGGGTCTTGCGTTCCACCATAGTGAGCAAAGCACTCTGCCTGCCTTTTCCTATCACGGTATCACCTTCCCAATCCCCGATTCGACTGCGCCTGTCCACAATCGATGGGCGTTCATCAATGCCTACACGGTTAATGATCTTTCCTCGTCGATCATAGTGACCATACCGCTTGCGATAAGGCTTGGATGCTATTCGCATGTGCGTATACAAATCACCACCGGCCGCCTTATCAGCATAAATTAGTTGGTAGACTGTTTCGTGATGCAGCGACAGCTTCTTATGCATCGCCAAGTAGTCCACAACCTGCTGTGGGCTCAACTCTTGGCGGATCAATACCTCGATGGCGGTCTTTATCTCAGCGGTCACTTTACGGGCCTTGTCTGCCTCATTGCGCCGAGTATCCGCTAATCTTTGGGCTTGCCTTGG
>JAPHUG010000288.1 GCA_026197195.1 Sedimenticola sp. | reverse complement strand
CCAATCACATCAAGTCCGGCAAACAGAATGCCCCGTTGCCTGAGACTGGGGCCGACCTAGAGTGCAATCCACCGATCCTGCTCCGATAGAGGCAGGCCCTGTCCCGTACCCCCCGCAGCAAGATTACCTCGTGTTTCGCCGGGCTTGGGGATGCGCGCCAGACTGTAGGGCACAGGTTCACCGTCAATCATCAGAATACGCTTATCGCCTTGAGTGATTTCAGGTACAAATCGCTGGGCCATGGTGTATCGCTGACCATGCGCTGTCAGGGTTTCAATAATAACATTGGTGTTGGGGTCACCCTGCCGAGAGCGAAAAATGGAGCTGCCACCCATCCCGTCCAGGGGTTTTAGAATCACATCTTTATGCTGTTCAATAAAGTGAAGTATGCGCGCTTTGTTGCTGGTGACAAGCGTTGGGGTACAGCACTGGGGAAACCATGCGGTGTACAGTTTTTCATTGCAGTCACGAAGACTTTGCGGGCGGTTTACGATGAGGACACCACGCTCTTCAGCCTTTTCCAGCAGATAGGTGGTGTAGATGTAATCCATATCGAATGGTGGATCTTTGCGCATCAGGATCACATCCATCTCATCCAGCGGGATGGTCTCCTCACCTGTGAAATGGAACCACTGCTGAGGATTTTCTTCAACCTGCAGGTTCTGGGTCCGCGCAAAGGCACGATCACCCTCCAGAAACAGGTCGCTTTGCTCCATGTAACGGATATTCCAGCCCCGTTGTTGTGCTTCCAGAAGCATCGCAAAGGTACTGTCTTTTTTGATATTGATGGCGCTAATCGGGTCCATCACAACGCCGAGCGTGATAGTCATGGTTCAATAGTACCTGAGGTAAGCTGATTTGTCGGTGGTCCTGGCAACATTAAAAGCCCAAGGTTGCAGTACCGGGTATCTGTTGCTATTTTCTCTCAGGTTGTCGCTCTAATAAAGTGTTACAACTAGAAAAAGTAGATTCACTCACGGACCCGATTATTATAATAACTCAACGGAAGAGCGCCGGGATAAGGCTAGAGCCTATCCTGGAGGTAGGTATGTGGGTCTCAATCCTATGCACGTTGGGAGGCATTTTTCGTTATGGTATTTCAAGCATATCGAGGTAAATCGGTGCGGAAATTTTCGCTCCGAGCGGTTTTAGTGTTGTTTCTTTCTGTTTTTGTGATCCCGTTCTCATTGGCGGTGGCAGAAGACGATGATTATCTCAGTGCGCTCAATCAGGAGGCGCAGAAGGTGGGCGCCAAAGCGACGGGTACTGGAACTACTGGGCGTACCGATGGTTCTGGAATGTCGTCCATCAGTCGTGAGGCGTTTGAAGCTGAATTAAAGGAGAAATATGCAGGGAGTGCGGTGTTTTATAGCAAGTTGCCTCCTGGCAGTCAGGAGGAGATTTTTTTAGAGTACCAGGATGGCGCAACCATCGCTGAGCTACGTAAAAAGATCATGGATCGCTTCCTCCATAGATAAAATCATAAAAAAAATTCAGGTTAATCCTCCACTGGACGATATATAGCAAAATAACAGTGGAGCTTCACATTAGGCCGCACTAGACGGTCAGATCATCAGGGGGTAAACAATGAACATGTTAAAGGCCATGTTGGCTGTGTCGGTCATGCTGTCTGTTTTTACGGGACAGCTGATTGCTGAAGAAGAGGTGGCTGTAGGTGCGCAAGGCGGTGTGATTCCGCTCTATAAAGATAAACCTTATCTTCACGTTATGCATAATGGGCGATCGGTAAAGGTGCAGCGGGTCCAGGATACGGATTTTGAGCTGCATGGCTATTTTGCCAAAACCAGTCGCCAGTGCCCGCCATTCTGTCTGGGGCCTATGGAAGTACATCCACTGGTTAAGACGGTGGGTGAAATCGAGATTTTTCAATTTATGGAAAATCAAATGCGTGATGGCAAAGGCATGATGATCGATGCACGTACCCCTGAATGGCACGCGAAAGGCACTATACCAGGGTCAGTGAATATACCCTTCACTACACTCAGTAAAGGGATTGATGACCTGGAGATGATCGAGGCACTGGAACTGTTTGGGGCCAAACCGCGCGAGCCCGTAGGGGCGATGACCAAGACGCTGGAAGAGTGGGGTGTCCTGAGTGCAGAGAATATGACAGACGCCTGGGATTTCTCCCAGTGTAAGGAGTTGGTGTTGTGGTGTAATGGTCCGGCCTGTGGACAATCACCCCGGGCGATTAGAGGTTTGCTGGATGTTGGATATCCACCGGAGAAGATTCACTATTACCGGGGTGGAATGCAGGTTTGGCAGTTATATGGACTTACAACAATAAATTAATCGGGTTTGCTGTCGCTATAGTAAACGAACACGTTTTGAAACCTAATCAATACGGAACAACAAAGTATGTCATTGGCAAGGAGTCACGTTACCCCGGGTGTAAGGGATTGTTTGGATCAGAGGATGCTGGGAATGAATGAAGAGATTGATATCTCCGGTAAAAAGGTGATGGTCATTGATGATAGTAAGACCATCCGCAGAACAGCTGAAAGCCTGCTTAAAAAGGCCGGCTGTGAAGTCTTTACTGCGAATGATGGTTTCGAGGCGCTTTCCGTAATCGCAGATAGTAATCCGGATATCATCTTTGTAGACATCATGATGCCCCGCCTTGATGGGTACCAGACCTGTGCCCTGATAAAACACAATAGCGAATTCAAGAAAACGCCAGTCATTATGCTGTCGTCTAAAGATGGACTTTTTGATCGCGCACGTGGGCGAATCGTGGGCTCCGAAGAGTATCTGACCAAGCCGTTCACTAAGGATGAGCTGCTCGGGGCGATAAAAAAACATGTTACTAGGGCGGCTTGAAGTATTAGTTGCGAACAACACTATATTTAGAGTCAATAGAGAATAGATTATGAGAAGTTTCTTTAAGAAAGGAAGTGCCGGGAAATCAGATGAAGGTGCAGCCATCGATGCAACCATATTGATCGTTGATGACTCTCCAACTGAGACGCATATTCTCAAAGGAATTGTTGAAGGTGGTGGTTATAAAGTCATCACTGCGGTGGATGGTGAATCCGGCGTCGCCGTTGCTAAAGAGTCCAAACCTGATCTTGTTCTGATGGATGTGGTGATGCCAGGGCTTAACGGTTTTCAGGCTACACGGCAACTCAGCAAGGCGCCAGAAACGCAGGATATCCCCGTTATTGTTGTCACAACCAAGGATCAGGAAACTGACCGCGCATGGGGATTACGTCAGGGGGCCAAGGAGTATGTGGTCAAGCCGGTTGCTGCAGAGGAGCTGCTTAGCAAGATCAGGACTGTTCTTGCGGGTTAATTTTATATCATGACGGAGACGACATCGGCTGATCTGCTGCACCTGTTGCAGCGTATTGAAAACAGAAGTCATCAATACGCAGTAGGTCTTCCCAAGCAAAAAATAGAGCAATACTGGGAGGGTGTCCTTTTCAGTATTTCTGGGATGGGTGTGATCGCGCCACTGGATGAGGTCAAGGAGATTCTGAACTTTCCAGAGGGTGTTACACGCGTGCCAGGCACACAGGTCTGGCTGTTGGGAATGGCCAATATTCGGGGCAATCTTCTTCCCCTCATTGATCTTCAGCAATTCCTGGGTGGCGCACCCGTGGTAATTGGGCGGCGTAGCCGTGTCCTTGTGATTAATCATCAAGGTCTTTACTCGGGGCTGCTGGTGGGTGATGTGCAGGGTATGCGGCATTTTCTGGAAGAACAGCGTACACCCGTTCCGACACTGCCTGAATCAATCAGGCCATTTGTCCAGGATGCGTATGAGATTGAAGGTGCCACAAGGCCGGT
>JAPHUG010000460.1 GCA_026197195.1 Sedimenticola sp. | reverse complement strand
AGTCCTCGGTTGGACGGGTCGAAGTGTATGGCGTTCGTGGTGCAGGGCAAGGCGCGACGCGCCAGGAATGGCACACCCATTCCGAGGGGTTGTAACGCAGCCATGTGCGCCACGAAGGGCGTGCAATTTGGCCCGTAGCGCGCTTATTCGTAAGCTGACTCGGTGTTTTGCGACTATTTCAATGAAACACATTTTATTACCCAGTTTATAGAGTGGTCAGCCGTGGATTCCAGGATCTATTAATCCTCTGCTATCCAGGCGGGTGTGCGTTTGTTGAGGAAGGCATTCAGCCCCTCTTTTCCCTCATCCGATGCCCGCGCGGCTGTAATGCGTTGCGCGGTATCCCTGATGACTGATTCACTGGTCGGTTGCCGGGTGACCGCAAAGATCAGGGATTTGGCTGCAGCCAATGAATCGGGCCCACCCTTTAGCAGCTGTTCAATCAACGCATCAACTTGTGACGGCAATTGATCTTCGGCAACCACCTCATGTACTAAACCGATCCGATGCGCTTCAGCCGCATCAAATCGTTCAGCCGTCAGAAAATAACGGCGCGCTGCCCTCTCACCCATGGCAGCAATAACATAAGGGGAGATCACCGCTGGAATCAGGCCCAGTCGGACTTCCGAAAGGCAGAACAGGGCCTTTTCACTGGCAACCGCCATATCACAGCAGGCGACCAAACCGACACCACCACCAAAGGCGGCGCCCTGTACAGCAGCGATGGTGGGTTTGGAGAGATTGTTAAGGCGCTCCATCAGACTCGCCAGGACCATGGCATCTTTAAAATTTTCTGACTCACTGTAATCGGCCATCCGCCGCATCCAGTTCAGGTCAGCACCGGCTGAGAAACTTTTGCCTTCAGCTCGTAACACCACGAGGCGTACTTTGGGATCAACCTCAACCGATTCCAGCGCCTGCAGCAGACGATTAATCAGGACATCATCAAAAGCATTATGGATCTCGGGACGATTGATGGTGAGCGTGGCCACGCCCCGATCGTCCAAATCAAGTGTTACTGAATTTTCTGCCATCATCTTTCCAAATCTCCCTTTTACATCCTGAAGATGCCGAAGGTGGTTTTTTCAACCGGCGCATTCAACGATGCAGAAAGCCCAAGTCCCAACAGGGTACGGGTCTCTGCCGGGTCGATGATTCCATCATCCCAAAGCCTGGCGCTGGCATAGTATGGATGCCCCTGATGCTCATACTGCTCCTTGACCGGAGTCTTGAAGGCCTCTTCATCTTCTGCCGACCAACTCTCTCCACGGGCTTCCATGGCATCTCTTTTTATCTGGCTTAAAACGTTGGCCGCCTGATCCCCTCCCATTACGGAGACGCGCGCGTTGGGCCACATCCAGAGGAAACGGGAACCGTAGGCACGACCACACATCGCGTAGTTTCCCGCGCCAAAGCTGCCGCCGACAATCACTGTGAACTTTGGCACCTTGGCACAGGCAACAGCTGTGACCATCTTGGCACCATCTTTTGCGATACCACCCGCCTCGTACTTTTTACCCACCATGAAGCCGGTGATATTCTGTAGAAAGACCAGAGGAATACCACGCTGTGCACAAAGTTCGACAAAGTGCGCACCTTTCTGTGCGGACTCGGAAAAGAGAATACCGTTATTGGCGATAATGCCCACCGGATAGCCATGAATATGGGCAAATCCACAGATCAGTGTTGTACCGTAAAGTTTTTTAAATTCGTCCAGTTCACTGCCATCCACCACGCGGGCAATCACCTCCCGTATGTCGAACGGTTTGCGCAGATCATTCGGTACGATGCCGTAGATATCCTCTTTCGGATAGAGCGGCTCAACTGGAGGCCTGAGTGTCACTTCCGGCTGCTTGGTCCGGTTGAGTGTCTTGACTACACGGCGTGCCAGTCCGAGCGCATGGGAGTCATTCATCGCATAGTGATCAGTGACGCCTGAGGTTCTGGAGTGCACATCTGCCCCACCCAACTCTTCGGCTGTCACCACGGCGCCGGTTGCCGCCTTAACCAGCGGTGGACCACCCAGAAAGATCGTCCCCTGCTCTTTAACGATAATGCTCTCATCAGACATGGCGGGGACATAGGCACCACCTGCCGTACAGGAACCCATCACCACGGCAATCTGAGGAATGCCTTGAGCTGACATATTGGCCTGGTTATAAAAGATGCGACCAAAGTGTTCACGATCGGGAAACACCTCATCCTGGGTCGGCAGATTGGCACCACCCGAATCGACCAGATAGATACAGGGCAGCCGATTCTCTCGAGCGATCTCCTGCGCACGGATATGCTTCTTCACCGTCATCGGGAAATAGCTGCCCCCTTTGACCGTGGCATCATTAGCGATGATCATGCACTCCTGTCCGGAGACACGCCCAATGCCGGTAATCACACCCGCCGCCGGCACCTCATTTTTATACATGCCATAAGCGGCAAATTGGGACAATTCAAGAAAGGGTGAGCCTGTATCCAACAACACCCTGATACGCTCTCGCGGTAGCAGCTTACCCCGGCTGAGATGCTTTTCTCTGGCACGTTCACCTCCGCCCTGAGCAATGGTTTCCACTCGTTCACGAAGGTCGCTCACCAAGGCTTGCATGGCGGCCTGGTATTCCAGGAACTGTTCACTTTTTCGATTGATACTGCTCTTGATGACCGACATTACCAGCCTCCTGTCTCTAACCAGCGATCGACCTGTTCAAGTCGGTCATTTCCCCAGAAGGGCTCGCCATCTACAAAAAATGTGGGCGATCCAAACACGCCTCTTGATACCGCTGTTGCAGTCTCATGTTTTAATTTTTCTTTCACTTCAGGTCTCTGTATCGCATCCAGCAATTCATTAGAATCAATGCCAAGTGTGGCACCGAGGTTTGCTACCTGTTGCGGGTCAGACCCATCCAGTCCTTCAGCAAAGGTCGCGTTATAAACGGCCTTTGCCAGCCTCTTGGCCTGCTCTGGTTGCGCATCAGCCAGCCAATAGAATGCCCGTGAGGGAGCCAGTGCCGCCTTGGGGAATTCGACGGGTAGTTGAAAGGGGACGCCCTGCAGACGCGCACAACGCTTCATATCATGCAACGAGTAATCACCCAGCAAAGGTATATCTACCAGTGGACGAGCCCCGGTCACGGTAAAAGTGGCACCCACAAGAAAGGGGCGCCAGACCACTTCCCGGCCATGTCGTGCCGCCAGCTCATCAATCCGGGAACTGGCCAGATAACCGTAGGGCGAGTAGAAATCAAAATAGAATTCAAGAGGGGCTGCCATGCGTCAATCCTCAGCAATGGCGCGGCTAATGACAATGCGTTGAATATCGCTGGTGCCTTCATAGATCTGTGAGATGCGAACATCACGATAGATACGTTCAACCGGGAAGTCCTGAAGATAGCCATAGCCACCGTGAACCTGTATGGCATCCGAGCAGATTTTTTCGGCGGCTTCAGAGGCAAACAGCTTGGCCATGCAGGCCTGCTTCAGACAGGGCTCGCCCGCATCACGCAGTTGGGCTGCACTCATAACCATAAGATGCGCTGCCTCCAACTGTGTCGCCATATCTGCCAGGCGGAAACCAACGGCCTGATGATTAATGATCGGACTACCGAAACTTTCACGCTCCTTGGCATAGCTCAGAGCCGCCTCATAGGCTGCTCGTGCCATACCCACACACTGAGCCGCAATACCGATGCGACCACTCTCCAGGTTACTCAGCGCAATCTTGTACCCTTCACCCTCTTGACCTATCAGGTGACTGGCCGGAATGCGGCACTCATCAAAGAAGATCTGTGCGGTGTCAGAGGCATGCTGGCCAAGTTTCTTTTCAACATTAGCCACTTTATAACCCGGATTATCCGTCGGTACGACAAAGGCACTGATGCCCCGTTTTCCAGCCGCTGGATCGGTGACCGCAAAGACAATCGCCACCTGGGCATACTTGCCCGAGGTAATGAACTGCTTGGTGCCGTTCAGTATATAGTCGTCACCCTCTTTTACGGCACGCATCTTCAGCGCTGAGGCATCCGATCCGGCCTGTGGCTCAGTCAGGCAGAAGCAGCCCAGCATCTCACCCGATGCCAGTGGTTTCAGGTAGGTCTCTTTGAGATAGTCACTGCCAAACTTCAACAGCGGACCACAGACCACAGAGTTATTGACGCTAAGAATGGTTGAACAGGCTCCATCACCGGCCGCAATCTCCTCAATCGCCAGGGCAAAAGAGACATAATCCGTACCGGCCCCGCCCCACTCTTCCGGCATGGTCATGCCAAACAGGCCAAGGGCACCCATCTCTTTCAGCTCATCAGAAGGGAAGATGCTTGCCCTGTCCCATTCCGCCGCATTTGGGGCCAGCCGTTCCCGGGCAAAGTCCCGTGCCATGTCACGGATCATGCGCTGTTCTTCAGTGAGGATCATTCAATGACTCCTGTGGTTTGTTTTGTCTGCCCTGCAACAGGTCTTGATCTGTAGGGGTCGGAGTCAAATCGGATCAAATATT
>JAPHUG010000054.1 GCA_026197195.1 Sedimenticola sp. | reverse complement strand
CTATTTTGCACCTGAACTGTTCCGGCGTGTCGTCTTGAAAGACCCGCTCAGGCTCAAGGCGTTGCAGAAAGGTGTTTTACAACTCTGTGAGGAGGGGGCGACACAGGTCTTCAGACCCTTGAAAAACAATGACTTGATCCTCGGTGCAGTGGGTGTGCTCCAGTTTGAAGTGGCGGCGCATCGCCTGAAAGGTGAGTATGGCGTAGAGGCGATAGTTGAGCCGGTCAGTGTCAGCACTGCACGCTGGGTACAATGTAAAGATCAGAAGATGCTGGAGCAGTTTAAGGTCAAAGCGCATGAGAACCTGGCCCTGGATGGTGATGATCAGCTGGTCTATCTTGCGCCAACGAGGGTCAATCTGAGTCTTGCTGAAGAGCGTTGGCCGGATATTCAGTTCCTGGCTACCCGGGAGCTATGAGTAGACCGATCCCTTATTTTAAATAGGGTGTTACCCTTTTTTTGGGCGTAAAACCGGGTCGATCCAAATGTAAACTGATCCTTAACCTGATTAGGATCAGACTAATACCGATGAGGTTGTTGTGATGGAAATAGATGCGATAGTAAAACTGATTGAAACGGGAATGCCGGGCTGCAAGGCGATGGTTTCCGGTGATGGAAGACACTTCGAGGCGGTCGTGGTAAGCGATGAGTTTGAAGGAAAAACACCCATACAGAAGCAGCGGCTGGTAATGGCGACGGTGAAAACCCAGCTGGAAAGTGATGAGTTGCACGCACTCTCAATCAAGACCTACACAGCGTCACAGTGGCAAGCCCTACAAGGTTGATTCATTCGCTCCAGGTCAGCTAGTTATTCGCTGACCTGGAGCAGCAGAACCTGCTTGCGGATCACAGTTTACCGATCTTAACCTTCCATTCGGCGGGGCCAGTCTGATGCACGGATGTGCCTTTTGAATCAACGGCGACCGTAACCGGCATATCCTCGACCTCAAATTCCCGGATGGCCTCCATGCCGAGATCCTCAAACGCTACCATGCGCGACGAACGGATCGCCTTGGAAACCAGAAAGGCTGCGCCACCCACGGCCATCAGATAGACCGCACCATGTTTCTTGATGGATTCGATAGCCGCCGGTCCTCGTTCTGCTTTACCGACCATGCCAATCAGGCCTGTCTCACCCAGCATCATATCGGTAAACGCGTCCATGCGAGTGGAAGTGGTAGGGCCAGCGGGGCCAACGACCTCATCACGAACGGGATCAACGGGGCCAACGTAGTAGATAAAGCGGTTCTTGAAGTCCACGCCTTCGGGTAAGGACTCACCCTTGGCCAGCATATCCTGGATGCGCTTGTGTGCGGCATCACGACCTGTCAGTAATTTACCGGAAAGCAGAAGACTCTCACCTGGTTGCAGGCTGGCGATCTCTTCCTTGGTGATGGTGTCAATATTGATTCTGCGGGTCGCCGTACCACCTTCCAGACTGATATTGGGCCAGTCGTCAGCTTTGGGCGGTGTCAGAACGGCGGGGCCGCTACCATCCAGAGTGAACTCCACATGTCGGGTGGCCGCGCAGTTGGGGATCATGGCGACCGGCAAAGAAGCAGCATGGGTTGGGTAGTCTTTGATCTTTACATCCAGTACGGTCGTCAAACCCCCCAGTCCCTGTGCACCTATGCCAAGGGCATTGACCTTTTCAAACAGTTCCAGGCGTAACTCTTCAACCCGATTAGAAGGACCACGCGCCATCAGTTCGTGGATGTCGATATGTTCCATGAGTGACTCTTTTGCCAGCAGCATCGCCTTTTCAGCTGAGCCGCCAATGCCTATACCCAGCATGCCAGGAGGACACCAGCCTGCACCCATTGTGGGTACCGTATTAAGGACCCAGTCCACCAGACTGCCAGAGGGATTCAATACAGTGAATTTACTCTTGTTCTCAGAACCACCGCCTTTGGCGGCGAGACTGATCTCAATGGTATCGCCAGGAACGATCTGGGTATGAATCACGGCAGGGGTATTATCCCGGGTGTTTTTGCGAGCCCCGGCGGGATCACTTACTACCGAAGCGCGCAGGACGTTATCGGGGTGTGCATAACCCTGACGGACGCCTTCGTTGACCATCTCTTCCAGACTCAGCGTGGCATCCCACTTCACATTCATGCCGACTTTAAGGATGGCTGTTACCATGCCGGTATCCTGACAGATCGGACGGTGGCCTTCGGCACACATGCGTGAATTGACAAGGATTTGGGCCATGGCGTCTTTTGCGGCCGGAGATGCTTCTTTCTCCCAGGCTGCAGTGAGTGCCTTGATGTAGTCAGCCGGATGATAATACGAGATATACTGCAGGGCATCGGCGATGCTCTGGATAAGGTCGTCTTGCTTGATTGTGGTCATGATTGTCCCAGATGCTGGTGATTATCTGATTGGACATTATACCTGGAATGGGTTGTCACGGGTAAAAAACTGGCGATAAAACAGACAATCATCCTAATATGATCGTCT
>JAPHUG010000228.1 GCA_026197195.1 Sedimenticola sp. | reverse complement strand
GGCTTACGCGCCTCGAACAAGTCAGCAACACGAGGCAAACCACCCGTAATATCGCGAGTCTTGGATGACTCCTGCGGGATACGGGCTAGCGTGTCACCGATTGCCACCTTACCCCCATCCGTAACAATAACCACCGCACCTGCTGGCAGATAATAGTGCGCAGGGATATCGGTGCCTACGATATTCAGATCGTTACCCGCATCATCAACCAACTTAACCATCGGCCGCATATCTTTACCTGCGGTTGGCCTCTGCTTCGGATCAATAATGGCCAGAGAAGAGAGACCCGTTACATCATCAACCTGACTCTGGACACTGACGCCATCTGCAAATTCAACAAACTGGACGGTACCCGCCACTTCCGTAATAACGGGGTGGGTATGAGGATCCCAGTTCGCAACCATCTGCCCACCGGCAACCTGCTCACCATCAGCGGCCCGGATGTTTGCTCCGTATGGCACCTTATAGCGCTCACGCTCACGGCCGAGATCATCAACTACGGTCAGCTCACCCGAGCGGGATACCGCAACCAGGGTACCGTTCTGATGTTCTACCGTCTTGATGTTATGCAGCCTGACCGTACCGGCCGTTTTAACTTCAATGCTGTTGACTGCTGCCGCACGAGAAGCCGCACCACCAATATGGAAGGTACGCATGGTGAGCTGGGTACCCGGCTCACCAATGGATTGCGCCGCAATAACGCCGACAGCCTCACCCATGTTGACCTTATGTCCGCGAGCCAAATCACGGCCATAGCACATTGAACAGACGCCCACCTTAGATTCACAGGTAATCGCCGAACGAACCCTGACATGGTCCACACCCAGCTTTTCCAGTCGCTCAACTGAGGCTTCATCCAGCAGTGTTCCGCGATCATAGACCACTTCATCACCGCCCGGTTTAACGATTGGCTCTGCAAGCACGCGACCCAGAATTCGTTCGCGCAGCGGCTCAACCACGTCACCCCCCTCAATGATGGGGTGCATATCCAAGCCATCTTCGGTACCGCAGTCAACCTCAAGAACAACCATATCCTGAGCGACATCCACCAGTCGCCTGGTCAGATAACCCGAGTTAGCGGTCTTCAATGCGGTATCCGCCAGACCTTTACGAGCACCATGGGTAGAGATGAAGTACTGGAGTACGTCAAGACCTTCACGGAAGTTCGCAGTAATGGGCGTCTCAATGATCGAGCCATCCGGCTTGGCCATCAAACCACGCATACCGGCAAGCTGTCTGATCTGCGCCGCAGAACCACGCGCACCGGAATCGGCCATCATATAAATAGAGTTGAATGAATCCTGCTGAACCTCATTCCCCTCGCGATCGATGACAGACTCTTTACCAAGGTGGGACATCATCGCCTTGGCTACCTGATCGTTAGTATGGGACCAGATATCCACAACCTTGTTATAACGCTCGCCATTGGTCACAAGACCAGAGGCATACTGGTTCTGAATCTCTTTAACTTCACGCTCGGCTGAAGCCAGGATCGGGCCTTTCTCTTTAGGTATGGTCATGTCATTCATACCAATCGAGACACCTGCACGGGTCGCAAAGCGGAAGCCCATGTACATGACCTGATCAGCGAAGATAACCGTCTCTTTCAGTCCAACCCGACGATAGCAGGCATCGACCAGATTTGAGATCGCGCGCTTGCCCATTGCCTGATTGATAATATCGAAGGACAAGCCATCAGGTAAGATCTCTGAAAGCAACGCACGACCCACCGTGGTATCCACGATACGGCGCGACACTTCAATCTCACCCGCTTCATTATGTACTTTTTCACTCAAGCGCACTTTAATCTTGGCCTGCAGATCAACCATGCGTGATTCATACGCACGATGCACCTCAGCAAGATCCGAGAACATCATGCCCTCACCCTTGGCATTGATGCGCTCGCGGGTCATGAAGTAGAGACCAAGCACGACGTCCTGAGAGGGAACAATAATAGGCTCACCATTGGCAGGTGAAAGAATATTGTTAGTCGACATCATGAGGCTGCGTGCCTCAAGCTGAGCTTCTATCGAGAGAGGCACATGCACTGCCATCTGGTCGCCATCAAAGTCAGCATTGAATGCCGTACAGACCAATGGGTGCAGCTGAATCGCCTTACCTTCCACCAACACAGGTTCAAACGCCTGGATGCCCAGACGATGCAGTGTGGGTGCACGGTTAAGCATAACGGGATGCTCACGAATAACCTCTTCAAGGATATCCCAGACATCACCGGTTCCACGCTCAACCAGCTTC
>JAPHUG010000186.1 GCA_026197195.1 Sedimenticola sp. | reverse complement strand
GGTTGGGATCTTTTGTCAGACATTACGTTGTTCCTTGGTGTATCTAGGTGGCAGGGTGCATACCAACAGATTTTTGTAAGATAGTGTGTATGGTTTTAAGGGCCTTGCTAACGAATGGAATGCCACTGGATTTTATAATACTGGCTTTTCCTTCACATATCTGTTTTGCAAGCTCTTCAGAGGGCGTGATGTACGCCTGAATGCCAAATCGATCGACAAACATATACTTGTGTGTAATGGGGCTGAACCAGGAGAGCTTCAGACGGCGGAGTTTATTGTTGTCATCCGTAAGCTCAAACCAGGTACCAAATTTCACCTTGCGCAGGGTCTGCTGCATCTCCAGCTCATCCTGAGGTGTTTCGGCCTCTATTTTTGTCGCACTTTCATTAGCGGTTTCGACAGGCTTAATAATGGGTTTGGAGACTTCCACAGGGGCCTGCTTGGTTTCAGTATCTCTGGTTTCAGCCGGTTTCTCATTGATTACGGTATCCAAAAGCTTGAACAGAGCATGACTATCAGGATGATGATAGTTACCAAGCGAAGTGAGCCCTGCCTTGATATGCTGGGTCAGATTTTTATGGTTTCCAATTAACCACTGTTTTATTTTTGGATTACGTTTTGCTTCCATTACACGGGCCAGGCTGTCTATTACAGCCAAGGCCGAAGCCCACTCCTTGCTTTTTTCTACGTCTGGATCCCGTAACAGCATGAGGATCATGCGATCCTGCCAGGCATGGTAGAGAAAACGATCCAGGACTGGATGCAGCGTTCGACCTTCCGTGCGTTTCTTGATGATATCCATGGCGTTCTTTCTAGCGGTCTCCAGACGCTCGCGCCCCTTTGCGGCCTCCTGATTTCGCTCTTCCAGAACTTTTGCCCGACTCTCCAGTTCATCTATCTGTTTTTGAAGCTTGTAGAACATCTCTTCAAATATGGAGAGTTCATTTTTAAACTCGGTCAAGATGGCTTTGACGATCTCCTGGGTGGGATAGTAGGCACCGCGCCTAAGATCCTCTTCGTCAATCCACCGTTTACCCGAGTCAACCATCAGATTCAGTAGACGGCGGGCGATGTGCTCTTCATCCGTCATGAAGCTGCGATCCAGAATAGCCACCTTCAGGTAAGGGGTGTGGAGATGGCTGATCAGTGCCTTGGCAATATTGGCCAAACCCTCTTCATTCAATACCTGCTCAAACAGCATGCCGACCAGTTCGATGGTATCAAGATCCGCAGCGGGAACGGTGTCTTTATCTAGTTCTCCCAGCAGTTTTGAACGTTCGGATTCAAGGGTGCGGCGAACGTTCTGGATAAGATTGGTATCCAGTTCAATGGATTGGGGTATGCCCTCATCGCTGTCAGGATCTGGTAGATAATCTGCTTGGGCCTGGGGCTGGATCTGGTCAATGGCCTGTACGATTGTGGGTGTGCTTTTGAGCTGTGTGGTATTACCGCCCGGCGTGAATTCCGGATGATTACGGTAGTTGGGGTCGGCGGCCCGCCGTGCTGTCAAAAGGTCATGGATAGAGTGGAACAACTCTTCCCCAAGCGCCAAACTGTTCTGGCGGGATGGGGCGCCGTATTGTTGTGATGACGCTGTTCCCTGCGGGTGGCCCTGGGGGTATGGTTGGTAGCCCTGCGCTTGTGGCTGTCCATTGGGTGTCTCTTGTTGCGCCTCTTGTTGCGCCTCTTCCATGGGACTGTTTGGCTGACCAGGGCTTGCAGGGTTGCTGGGTGGTTTAATGGAACTGAGTTTCAGATTGGGAAATATACCTTCCTCAATCAGGCGGTCGTTCAGCCCTTTATAGATCGTCGCGGCATCACCCAGTACAAATTTCCCAAACAGAAAATAGAAAATGAGCAGGATCTGTTTATCCACATCCAACGCCTCTGCGGCCTTTTGAAAAGCGATCGCGGTATGGGCGGGACAGGCAGGGATATCATCATCCGCCAGTTTTTTACCGCCCCGTAGGACAGCCATACGCTTACCCAGTGCAAACAGCTCCTGATAACAGTTATTTTGTACTTTGGAGATCATGCTTTGGATGGCCAGATGCTCTTCTAGCTCATCATTATCAATCATCTCCAGTTCCACTTCGTCTGACTCTTCAACAGGCGAGTTGGGGTAGGTGATGTGTTTACCTTGATGAAACTCATTGAAACCTTGTTCAATGGCCTCTCTAAAATCATGTTCAATCACTTCACGTAGCGAAAGAATGTGATTGATTGAGTCAAAAAACTTGACCTGGGAGGCATTGGTTTCTGCCTTTTTGGCAAAATCCAGAAATACCGGTTCGACCTGCTCAAACAGCTCATTAAGCTGCGTGGTCAGGTATACCATTACCATATCCTTGCACTCGCTAAGGAGTTTTGCGTTCTTTTTAAGAGGCTGAGTGGCCGTTGATTTATTGGTCAACTCTTCCATATGCTGCTTCCTTGACTCTTTATTCACTTGCCGCTGGTCTGTTTATTGTTATCGGCCAGTTAGTTGAGTGCTTTAGTGATGACTTTCGTACCATCTTTACCCCCATTTCCGATGGATGGCAAGGACGGCAGCCAGCGACTGTTCTATCACGCTATTACCAAGCGCGTGCTAGCTTACCCTAGATAGCAAAAAAGAATTAATAGTGTGGGATAGATACTATTATTCTGTTGATGCCGGCAACTGTCCGTTATGGGTCGCCTTAGGACTGAGTTTGATCAGGAAGGCCAAAAGTGCCGGGACAACGAACAGGGTGAGGAGGGTGGAGAGTGCCAATCCACCCAGGATGACACTACCCAGTCCGCGATAGAGTTCAGTGCCTGAGCCCTGGGCCAATACCAGAGGGAGGAGTCCAAACAGGCTGGTCGTCGTGCTCATGAAGATGGGCCGGATTCTTGTACGCACCGCATGGGTGATGGCATCCAATCCCTCCTGGCCCTCGTATCGGAGGTTATTGAGGGTCTGATGAACAATCAAAATGGCGTTGTTGACCACCGTGCCGACCAGGATGATGAACCCCAGCATGACCAGAATATCAAACGGTTGCGGTGCGATGAAGGTGTCCACCAGTTTGAGTCCGATAAAACCACCAGCCGCTGCCAGCGGGACAGAAAAGAGAATAATCAGTGGGTAGAGGTAGTGGCTGAACAGGGCTGACATCAACAGGTAGGTGATGACAACGGCCATCAGCAGATTCCACTGCAAGGCAATGCGTGTCTCGGTCAGCTTGTCTGCGTTACCACCTACTGAGACTTTTACACCAGTCAGTTTATTCGCCTGTATCAGTTTAGGGACCAACTGATCTGAGATTGTCTCCATTGCCTGTTGCAGCGGCATACTATCGGGCGGGGTGACCTGTAACCGGATATTACGTTTGCGTTCCAGGTGATCGACCTGGGTCATACCCTGGGCATAGCTGATGGTGGCCAGATCGCCGATTCTGACCAATTCACCAAAACGATTGGCGATGGTTCGCTGGAGCAGGTCTTCAGGTGTATTTTCAGCACCCTGACCACTCTTTATCACCAGGTCCATGACCTTTTTTCCATCAGGCTTGTATTCACCAATTTTTCTGCCGTCCATGAGGACATCAATATAGATGCCCAGCGCTTGCTCGGTTAATCCGTTAGCCAGTACCCGGGAGCGGTCAGGGATGATATTGGCTTCAGGGTAACTGATCTCCAGTGAGGGGACCGGGCGTACCTGTGCCTCTGGAATGGCCTGCTTTATGGCCCCAAAGAGTGATCGGGCAGCGGTCACGATGGCCTCAGTCTCTGTGCCGGAGACGTTGACATCGACGCTACGACCCTGACCGATACCGCTCTCAAAAATACCCCGCTGTATACTGACACCAAACATGCCGGGTATGGCATTCATGACACGAGTAAACAGTGGCATCATCTCGCGTGCTCTATCCACGTGTACACTGGTGCCGCCAAACAGTGTTACCGCATCAGAGGCTACATAAAAGATGTTGCTGATCTGTGGAATGCCGTCTTTGCCGTCTTCATTCAGATAGGGGGACAGTTCTGAGAAAATATATTCACCAATCTCCTCACGCTTCTGTTCTGAATAACCCGGTGGTGGAACCAGAATGTTCAAGATCAGGTTGCGGTTGCCCTGGGGCAGGTACTCAGCCTTGGGGATCAGGGCGATCACCGCCATGACTGAAAGGGCGGTGAACAGGGTAACCGTGAGGAGTCGGGTGAGGCCATTGGCCAGTGTGACTCTTGATAGCAGCATCACGACACGTACAAACAGATTACCATTGTCATGTGTGGCAATTTTCTCTTTGACAGGCCGTTTGGCCATTCCGTAGAACTTGTTTGTGACCGCCGGTATCACCGAGATGGAGACAAAAAGACTGATGCTGATCGAGGCGGTTATTGCGATCGCGATATCGCGGAAAAGCTGTCCCGCTTCCTCTTCAATAAACAGAACAGGTAAGAAAACAGCGACCGTGGTCAGGGTTGAGGCGAGTACGGCCCCCCATACCTCTTTTGTGCCGTCATAGGAGGCCCTGAAAGGGGATTTGCCCATGCGGCGATGACGATCAATGTTCTCCAGGACAACGATTGAGTTATCCACCAGCATACCAACGGCAAAAGTAATGCCGGCCAGGCTCATGACATTGATGTTCCGATCAAACAGGTACATGAAAAAGAAGGTACCCATGACGGAAATCGGAATGGCGATTGCCACGGTGAGTGTGGCGCTGGAAGAGCGTAGAAAAAGCAGCAACACGACAATAGCCAGGATGCCGCCGATCATGAGATTGATCTTTACGGTCTCTATGGCTGTGTTGATGTAGGGGGCCTGATCATAGACCCAATCAAAAAACAGGCCATTCTCCGCCAGCAGGTTGTCATTTAATTCATCAACAACCAGCCGCATCTGCCGCGTCAGTTCCAACACGTTGGCGCCGGCCTCTTTTCTGACACCGACAACAATCATTGGCTGCCCATTGTGCAGAACGGCAGGCGGGTTGGCGGCATAGCCAAAGCGGGTGTCGGCCAGTTCCTCCAGTGTCACCCGGTTCAGGCCGTCATCAATCAACAGTGTTTTTCCCACTTCGTCCGGGGTTTGATACTGACTGGTGGTGCGAATACGATAATTACGTTTCGACAACCCCAAAACACCCGCTGATGTATTGCTGTTGGCGCTCTGAATCCGATCGATCACCTGACCCAGCGTGATCCGGTGGGCGGCCAGGCGTTGAGGGTCGACATTGATCTCCAGGCGTTTGTTACTGCCCCCAAAGAGAAACAGTGAACCAACGCCGGGAACCCGCTCCAGCAGGTGCCTGACCTCATTGTCAAAAAAGGTTTTGAAGGTAGTGATGCGGGAAGGGTCGCCTGATTGGGTTTTCAGCATCATCCAGATCACCGGTGAGTTCTCCTCACTGGATGTGCTGGCGACGGGCTTCAGTGCGTTCTCAGGATACTCGGTAACCTCATTCAGTTTATTGGATACCTGCACCATGGCATCATTCAGGTTCGTACCTACCTTGAAAGTGAGGCTGATGGTCCCGTAATCGTTGAAGCTTGAACTCTCCAGAATTGCCAGGCCTGGCACACTCTTAAGCACCTCTTCCTGCTTCTCGACGATCTCTTTCTCTATCTCATAAGGACTGGCCCCGGGCCAGGTAGTGCGTACACTGATCTTGGGTGCTTCCACGTCCGGCGTAAGCTGAACAGGCAGTCGATTGAGTCCAATCAGACCAAACAGAATGACAAGGATCACCACCGCGAAGGTGGAGACAGGCTGATTGATTGACTGTTTTACGATATCCATCAGTGATCCATTATGGCTCGATTATCTGCACAGCCTGATCAGGACGGAGGCGATCATTGCCATCAACCACAACCTGCATGCCAGTGGTTATAGGTGGGTTCTGGATGCCCAGCATGTCGCCACTACGAACAGTGATATCGATGGGTAGCAGCTTGGCTTTTCCATCTTCGACGGTATAGACGAAATCTTTTCCTTTAACATTCACCAGGGCATCTCTGGGTAGCATGCGCAGTGTTTGTGGGTGACTGGTGGGAATCTCAACAGTCGCTGACATATTTTGTGCCATGCCCGTCTGGTAAGGAATACGGATCTTTAATGTCAGGCTTTTGCTGCGCAGGTTTGCGACGGGCATCAGACCCATGATTGTTCCCGTCAGTGTCAAGTCCAGAGCTGGTATGGACACCGGCACCGTCAAACCAACGGTCTGGAAGCGCGCCAGGTTCTCCGAGATCGAAACCCGAACCACCAGGTCTTTAGTTGAGGCCAGTTTGCAAATTGCAGAGCCGGGGTCGACCCACTCGCCGTGCTCTTTCAGTTTCTCCAGTACAACCCCGTCAAAGGGAGCGGTTACTGTACTCATATTAAGCTGAAGCTGTAGCCGGGCCATCTCTTCATCAAGGACTTCACGTTTCTTTTGCAATGAACGGTGGTCGAATAGTGCATCATCATGGGCTTGTCGGCTGGCAGCATTTGTTGCAAGCAGACTTTCCAGTCGTTTCAGCGTGCGGTTAAGTTTTTCAATGTCTGCTGAGACCTGTGCGCGTTGTTTCTGTTTTATATCCATATCTTTCAGAATCAGATCACTGTTTAGCACGATTAAGGCCTCGCCTGATTGAATCAGTGCCCCTTCAATCGCATGCAGTTCGACCACGCGCCCTGATGTTTCACTTGAAACAGCCGAGATACGATCAAAATCAACCACACCGGTCAACAGGCTCTGAGTCGCAATTTTTTGCTCTGTAACGACTTTCACCACGACCCTGGCCGGGGGCGGTTCTGCAGCAAACAGTGAATTGCAGAAGTAGGCGAGCGCCACAATAAAAAGGGACAGGATCTGTTTCATTGCAGGTTTTCCATCAGCCTGGTCAGTAGCCGGTTGAGTTGTGTTCGTTCACTATCAGTCAAACCTTCGTAAGCACGATCACGAAACGTCATGGCGGTGTTTTCAAGCTCCGGTTTCATTGCTTGGCCGCGCTTTGATAAGAAGACGTGTGTTGCCCTGCGATCATTTGTGGCCTG
This sequence comes from Sedimenticola sp., assembly GCA_026197195.1. Taxonomy (GTDB): domain Bacteria; phylum Pseudomonadota; class Gammaproteobacteria; order Chromatiales; family Chromatiaceae; genus Sedimenticola. The sequence continues at coordinate 1,881 of JAPHUG010000186.1, read as the reverse complement.
TTGTCGTGTGATAAGGGACTTGGCTTCAATTTTTTCAAGTATACGTGTGACATTGGGGCGATCTTTTCCGAGTCGAGCCGCAATTTCATGTTGAGTCAGACCATTGCTTTCCCACAAAAGCCCCAGTACAGCAAATTGGACCGGTGTTATTTCGTAAGGTTTTAACTCCTTGGCAAAGGCGTGTTTAAACTGCGCAGCGGCACGTAACAGATAAAAACCCGGGCCATCTCTTAAGGTATAGGGCATGCGTGATCTCAAAAATAGTTGTCGTGACAACTTATTCCGCTGTCGGGTTAATGTCAAATCAATTATCCGTTCAGCTTTGGTTAAGGAAAGGGTCGCTAATCTGTAGTCAACGGTAGGGGATGGTCTTCTAACCAGTTGATAAAAAGGAAACAGTCATGAAAAAAAGAACTCTGCTAGTAGCCGCCATATTGAGCGCTACCACTACAGTATCAATGGCAGATAACAGCTTTTTTGACAAGGCGCGGGTGATCCACAGCAAGCCCTTGTATGAAACCGTTCGGGTCAATCACCCTGAGGAGCGCTGCTGGAATGAGCGGGTGCGTCATCGGGGTGAGTCCCGAAGTGACTCTTACACACCCTCCATTGCCGGTGCTATTGTAGGCGGTGTGGTTGGAAATCAGTTCGGGAAGGGCAAAGGTAAAGATGCCATGACGGTTGCTGGCGCCTTGCTGGGGGCCTCGGTAGGTAATGATCTGGGAAAAACCCCCGGACGGAGTTACGTCACATCTGAGCGGCGCTGTGAAACGGTCGATAACTTCAGCGAGCATGAAGAGCTGGTCGGTTATCGTGTAAAATATAAATATAACGGGCAGGTGTTTCATACCAGCACCCGTCATGATCCTGGGAAATTTATCAATGTCCGGGTATCGGTAGCACCAACAGGTGGTTCTGATTACGACTACCGACAGTATGACTGAGGGTTGGTTCTGTAGGGGCATAAATGGAGGGTTGTATGGCTTTAAATTATCAGCGACGGGTGATGATCGTGCTGCTACTGTCCGGGTTGGTCATCAGCCTGCCGGTAGCCGCACAGAAATACCGTTCGCAAGATGGGGCGCCGTATAACCAGAATGGACGGAATGACGCCCGGAGTGTCGATCTTGACAGTACCGTTGAGCGAATTCGAAAAGAGACCGGAGGTCGGGTGCTGCATGCTGAAACCTGGGATAATGACGGCAGTCAGGAGCACCGGGTCAGGATTATTACGGATAAGGGTAAGGTGCGTCGCTACAGGATAGATCCTGGCTCCGGCCGGGAACTGCCCGCCAATCGCCGGCGCTAAGCGGGAGTTCCTATGCGGGTATTGGTGGTCGAGGATGAAGGCACCCTGAGAGGTCAGCTCAAACAGCGGCTAGTGGCTGAGGGGTACTCGGTTGAAGTTGCTGCCGATGGTGAAGAGGGGCGCTATCTGGGCGAGGAGTATCCTTTTGATCTGGCCGTGATTGATCTTGGGCTGCCAAAACTGTCTGGGATCGAACTGATTCGGTCACTTCGGCAGAAACAGATCACGTTCCCGATCTTGATCTTGACTGCACGGGATAACTGGCAGGATAAGGTGGAAGGGCTGGAAGTGGGGGGTGATGATTACCTGGTCAAGCCTTTCAATATGGAAGAGTTACTTGCCCGCCTTAATGCGTTGCTGAGGCGATCTGCCGGTTTTGCTTCACCGCAGATAACCTGGGGGCCGATCGCTATCAATACGGCGCGGCAACAGGCGACCTTGCAGGGTAAAGAGGTGGTGTTGACCGCGTATGAGTATAAGGTACTCGAATATTTGATGTTGCATGCGGGTAAAGTCATCTCAAAGAGTGAGTTGACCGAACACATCTACGATCAGGATTTTGATCGGGATTC
>JAPHUG010000147.1 GCA_026197195.1 Sedimenticola sp. | reverse complement strand
GGCCCGATCACCGGCGAATCATCATGCAGCAGCATGGTGAAATGATTTACGCCGGGAAGATCCAACCTTCGCCCTTTTGGTATCCACTTTACGATCGCATCCGTCTCCGCCTCGGTGAAGATATGCCCCTTATCTTTCGCTAACAAGCCTTCACCCGCACGGACAAGCAGTGCCGGACAGGCCATTACTACATAGCTCAAACACACGCTATAGAGAAAAAATGAGCCTTTATTCAGCCCCCTGTGTCAACAAAAACACCAACAAGCTCATGGCGCCCATAAAAGCAGCCGCGAAGGAAAGCACACACAGATAGCCAAAGTGAATTGCACCGCCTCTATCACCCACTCACCCCTCATGAGGCTACATACTGAAACTAATGAAGATTCCGTCAGGTTATGATCCTTCACCAGATAAATTATTCAATAAACCGAGACATACTCTCCACCAAATAAGCTATTCGCGGTTGAAGGTGAATCCAGATTGTTTCATCTGCGATACAACCAAAGCAGCATTCTTATTACCCCCCTCGGCTAACTGATTGATCTCTTTTGCGATGGCGTTTAATTGTTGCCTGACATTTTGTGCATCCCTTAATGCCTGTTGCTGTGACTCATATTGTCCACCCAACATTTCCCTTGTATCCCATAATTCTTTAACTTGAAGCAGGAAAAATAAATTTACACTCACTGCCAACAACAACAATGGCCAAATCGGATTGTATGCTCGCCTATTTGAGGGCAAATGATTATTTTCACCTAATCTAGTCTTCGTAGTCTTTTCGCTATCCACTGGAGTACTCGACTTAATACTGTCACTGCTCGCCGGCTTTGGTTTGCGCTGCTGTAGAGGTGACCTTTCTATTTCCTCCCTTTTATCCCCTACCGCGTTAGCTTCCCTCGATTGTTCTAGAGAAATCTTTGATAATCCAGATTGTCTTACAGCAGGGGATTGACGATGAGCATCTGAATCCGCCCGGTTGCTCGAAGAATGAGGGACACTCGATGCAACCACATTTGATTTAGTTTGGACTGCCTTCGACGCCTGTACTTTGTGTTGATCAGGGTTGCTTGCAGCAACATTCCCTCCATTTTCGTGCTCTCTTGCAGTAGTAGCTGCCCGCAATTGCTCGCGCTGACGGGCCAGCAATGCATCTCTACGTGCAGAATCTGATGCTTCAGCACGCTGAACCTGGCCTGGTTGTGCTGCAATTGCCTTTGAGGCTTGTGAGACAGATCTGTCCACACCCGGCCGCCTATTGCCGGCAGCATCACTAGGCCGACTCACTCCTTGCCGGGCACGTTCGGGGGGTGTTATACCGCCAATATTTTTCTGAGCTGGCTTATCATTTGGTTGTATAGGTGATGCCATGTGTCGACAAAATCCCTTCTAGTTGTTGATCCCTCGTTTGCGAAGCAACGGTCGCCAGCATTTTGATCTGCTGAACATTAAAGCGGCTCAGCTGTATGCTTTGGTTTAAAAATTCCTGCCTACCACCAATCTCCCTCTCAAGTGACCGATTCCCATTCGTTAGGATGACTGATGCCACCGAGAGTATGAGCGCGATCAGACCCAAGGCCATCAAAACCCAGTACTCACCGCGCCCAACAAAATCACCAACAGACTTCATACTGACTCACGTTTTGCTGTCTGCACCTGAGAGCGGAAATACAGCAAGGCAAATATCCCCAAGAGTATGAGAATAAGTGAACCAGGCTCTGGGACTGATCCATCTACCACGCGAGCACGCATCGTCAGGGTAATGGGTGCAAATGCGCCACTATACCCACTCGCATTGTGACCCAACGCGTTCAAAGTAATCGATCCCTGTACGAGTCCCAGAGAAAAGCCTGTGGTATCGAGCGATACCATCATGTCGCTTGTAGATACGCCAGCCATTAAGTTAAAGAAGTCGTTGAAACTGGATGCTCCAAAACTTCCCTGCCCAGAGGTATCGAAAGTACCATCCAAAAGATCAGCAATGCCAACCACATCATTGAGAACAGCAAAAGTCGCATCTACTGTTACACCCGTAAGGAGAGAGCCAAAATCGATCAGATAGCTGGTGCCAGAACCGCTGAACAAACCATCTCCAGCCAAATGATCAAATACAGGATTGGCGTACTCATTGACCTGCGCTTCTAACTGGAGATTTACCGAACTCAATGCCAAGTCTACTAAATCATCATTGTGACTATTCAAACCGATTACTGCATTGCTAGAATAAGAACCTGATGAAGATGTATTCAGCCCGATTCCCATACTGGTGTTGGTCACCCCGCTGGCCACACCAGAACCTAGGTCACCTGATCCATTAAACGGACCATCAACCTGGGTAAAGCCACCCCGGAGTACATCCACTAGAGCACCTGAAGCTGTATTGGTCACACCGACTGATTGTTGTGTAACCACATCGCCAACATGCACAATGCCGAAATCAATCGACGTTGGCTGCACATCAGCCTGCGCGGTCTGCCATACATTGCCGGAAACAGCTACTGAACTGCTACCGGAAGCTATGGCCGCCAGACCACTGGTGCCAGCCCCGTCAGAACTAAAGGCAAGTTCGAGTGTGCCACTCTTAGCGCCTGAAGTCGCGGTATCCAGGCTGGCCACAAGACTGCTGTCACTACCCTGAGCAGCTATCAACCCACTTATGGAGCCGGCCAGTTGCGCATCCCCCGTTGCAGAAGATGAGACCGCCAGGCTTTCAGAATAACCATCATTCGCCGCCGTATTAGAGACTGTCACAGTCTGCTGTGCGGAGTCACCAACACGGGCATGCATGACAATGGGATTCGGAGAAACATTGCCTTGTGCCAGTCGATACACCTCACCGGTGATATTGACGTTCTGCGACGGTAAATTGGTGATACCCAATCCACTGGTGCCGGTACCGTCAGACTCAAAGGCCACTGTTGCCATACCGGCCTTGTTACCCGCTGTACTGGTATCAATACCCACTGTAATGGAGCTGTTGTCAGTATCACCGGCTGTCAGCAGATTGAACGAGCCGTTATTAGTGCCCGTGCCGCCCTGAGCATTGAGTGCCTCGTGGAAGCCATCGTTGACACCGTTATTAGTGATGGAAAGTGCCTGATTGGCCACCAGATCACCCACACGGTGCTTGCCAAAGGCCACCGGCTGGCTGTTGTTGATTACCGGATCAGCTAGGGCATAGACTCCCGCCTGGATGTTCGCAGTCACGGTCAGGTTCTGCGACGGCAGCCCGGTCTGTCCCAGACCGCTGGTCCCAGCACCATCCGATACAAAGTTGATGGTCTGGGTGCCATTCACTGCACCGGCGGTCCCGGTATTCACGCTCACCGTCATACTGGCACTATCCGTGCTTCCGGCATCCAGTAACGAAAAACTGCCTCCGTTATTTTGGATCTTGACATCACTGGCAGCGCCAAAGCTGGCGTTCAGCTTCTCGGAGAAGCTGTCAGCCATGGCCGTATTGCTGATGGAAACCGCCTGGCTCAGGGTGTCGCCCACATGGACATTGCCGAAAGTAAAAGCCGTGGGGTTGTTGATGGTGGCCTCGGCCAGTCGATAAACGTTGCCGCTCACCGCTACCATCTGC
>JAPHUG010000310.1 GCA_026197195.1 Sedimenticola sp. | reverse complement strand
AATAAGATCGGGGTCCAGCTGCTGTATTTGTAAAAGAAACTGTTGAAGAAGTTCCTTTTCATCTTTGCACCACTGAATGGGCAGGTCACTCGGCCAGTCGGCCTGATTGCCTCGCATCAGGATCTTTTCAAATCCCTCTCCACAGAACGCAACGGAGAGCATGTTTCCGGCAGTTCCATCGGTTTCTATATCCAGGCTAAGATATTTTAGGGTCGCCTGATAGTCTGAGGCCCTGATTCTGGGGTTGGTTAGCTCAAGATATCCATGGTGTTTGACGGCAGTACCTTTTATTTCCATGGGTGCGGTAATGAATCGCTCCATCAGAAAACGATCTGAGACCTTGATATCTGATTCCAGCAAAAGCGTACTGCTGCCTTCAACCTGATCACGAAATTGCAGTAATTGTCGTTGCTGTTGAAAGTAAAGACCGTCTACCGGGTTACCCTGCAAGTCGGTCAGTTGTAATGGTTTTCGTGTGATGGGGATGCGGTTGCTGGGTAATACGTTGTCACGGGCAGTAAAACAGACAGCCTGTTGATGGGGGTAGCGTAATCTTATAGGCCCGTCAGGTGAACTTGCCCAGAACTGGAGTTCTACTCCCTGCGGCGTATCACGCCAATGTCGGGTCAGCAGGAAAGCGTTGTAGATCTCTTCTCTCATTACCCGCTTTGTAACATACGCAGGGGCGGTTTGATACTCAGCGGCCAGGTGGCCAGTATGCCTGCCAGCCCAATCGCAATACCGCTACCCAGAATACCAACCAGCAGGGTCCAGGGGTTTAGATTGAATTGAAAGCCAAATACCTCCGTAGCAATAAACCAGCCGGTGAGGTTGGCGCAGAGGGTAGCCAGGGAGCCAGCCAGTAATCCCAGCGTAAAGAATTCAATGGCAGCCGCAGTAAGGAGCCCCTTGCGTTGTAGACCCAGTGTCCTTAGTACAATCGCCTCCTGACGGCGATGTTCTCGGCTCGCCTGTATTCCGGCATAGAGCATCAGTACCCCTGCGGCAAGAGTGAAAAGAAAGACGTACTCAACTGCCAATGAACCCCGCTGCATGATCTCCCGGACCTGTTGCATGATGGCACTGACATCAATGATAGTAATGGAAGGGAATTGCCGTACCAAACTAGCTAAGGCGCTCTCCTGTCCGGGGGGGAGGTAGAAGCTGGTAATGAAGTTGGCCGGATGCTGTTCTAAAAGTCCGGGTGTGCCAATGACAAAAAAGTTGGGCTGGAATGAATCCCAATGTACACGGCGAAAACTGGAAACCCTGGCCAGGATCGGTACCCCTGCCAAATCAAACGCCAGTTGGTCACCTAATTCAATCCCCAGTGTATTGGCAATATCCACTTCAACAGAGAACAGCGGTTGTGCTCTTTGCTGATCACTCCACCAGAATCCGGCTACGATTTTGTTTGCGTCCTGCATTTCATCGGCCCAGGAGAGGTTGAATTCCCGGGCAACCAGTCGTTGGGCGCGTTCATCCAGGTATTGATCGGGTGACACCGGCCGGTCGTTAATGTGTGTGAGGCGTGCGCGTAACATGGGATAGATGCCAGCCTGTTCAATCTGCTGTTCAATAAAGAAGGTCCTGAGATTGCTCACATCTGTTGGTTGAATATTGATCAGAAAATGGTTGGGTGCCCGATCGGGTATGGTTTTCTGCCAGGCGGAGAGTAGATCCATCCGTATAATTGAGAGCAGCAGCAGAGCCAGTATGCCCAGACCAAAGCCGGTCAGTTGCAGGGCCGTCATACTGGGACTGCGGGCCAAGCCGGATAGCCCCTGTCGCCAAAGTGCACCGCCATGATGTCGCAAGGGGGAGAGTGTGTGCACTAGCAGCCAGGCGGTCAAAAGCAACAGGCTAACGGTGATAAGTGTACCCAGCAGGACCCAGCCTGCCAGGGTGCTGTCACCTGCCTGAACAAGCATTAACAGAGCCATCGCTCCTATACTCAGCAGTATCAAAAGCCAGGTGCTGATAGGCGGGGCATCCAGATCACGCCGTAAAACCCGCAGGGGTGGCACCGCTCCCAACCTGAGTGCCGGTGGCAGGGTAAAGCCTATCAGGGTGATAAAACCGGTTCCCAACCCCATCAGTAGAGGCCACAGGGACGGGGGTGGCAGTTCGCCTCCAAACCAGTCACTCAGAAGACCAGCCAGAAAATACTGGGCCAGCCATCCTGTTGCAATACCTAACAGACTGGCCAACAGACCCAGCAGTAAGAGCCGGATGAGCAATACATTGAAGATCAATGACTGGCTTGCGCCAAGGCAGCGCATGATGGCACTGGTGTCCGACTGCCTCTCAACAAATTGTCGGGTTGATAACGCTACCGTCGCACCGGCGACCAGAACAGCAACCAGTGCCGCCAGCCCAAGAAAGCGACTGCCGCGGTCCAGCGCGTTGCGCAGTTCGGGACGGGCGTTGCTCAGGTGTTCCAGGCGCAGGCCCTGAGTGAGTCGGGGCGTCGCCCAGCCCTGAAAGGATTTGACCTGTTCCTGGTTTCCAGCAATGAGCAATCGATGTCTAACGCGACTGGCCGGCGTAACCAGACCGGTCTTGGGTATATCTTCCAAGGCGATCAGCACTTCGGGCCCCAAACGGAAAAAGTTGTTACCCAGGGCTGAGTCGCGGCTGAGAATCTTGTCCAACAGGAAGTCGGCCTCACCCAGTGAAACCTGTGCACCCGGCTTCAGATCAAGGGCCGCCATCAGACGAGCCTCGCCCCAAATATGACCGGGGCCAGGAGGGCCTTTTACTGTCAGCTCATTGGCGTCCGCGAATGACCTGACACGTAAATCACCACGCAGCGGATAGTTCTGGCTGACGGCTTTAATCTCTACGAGCTGTGTCTGATCCTGGTGCACGATGACACTGGGGAAAGAGAGGGTGTGAGCGATATCAAGACCGAGCGTGTTAGCCTGTTCTTCAAAAGCCGATGGGATGGGATTGTTACTGGAGAGCACCAGATCAGCTGCCAACACCTGGTTGGCTTGCAGTGTCATGGCCTGCTCAACCCGGTTGGTGAAAAAGCCGACAGCCGACACGGCCGCCACCGCGATAATCAGGGCGAGCACCAGTAGGCGAAGTTCACCACTTCGCAGGTCGCGGCGGAAAAAGCGCAACGCCAGTATGAGCTGACTCACGAGAGGGGCTCCAGGCGACCCTTCTCTATCAATAGCCGGTGGTCACAGCGGGCGGCAAGACGCTCATCATGGGTGACCAGTAGCAGGGCCGCACCGGTCTGTTCCCGCATTTCAAACAGCAGATCAATGATGCGACTGCCGGTGGCTTGATCCAGGCTACCCGTTGGCTCATCGGCAAACAGAACCTTGGGCTGTGAGGCAAAGGCGCGGGCAATGGCGACCCGTTGCTGTTCACCCCCGGAGAGTTGTCCCGGGTAGTGGTGCAGGCGCTCGCTCAAGCCGACCTGTTTTAATGCATGGGCCGCATCAGCAGCAGGTTTTCTTATACCGGCCAGTTCCAGCGGCAACATCACATTTTCCAGGGCGGTCATGCCGGGCAACAGCTGAAAAGACTGAAACACAAACCCCACTTTTCCTGCGCGTAATGCGGCGCGCTGGTCTTCAGTGAGTCCCGACAACGATTGACCAAACAGCTCAATAGTTCCACTTGTGACCTCATCCAGGCCTGCCAGAAGCCCAAGAAGTGTGGATTTGCCTGATCCTGATGCACCAAGAATGGCCGTGACCTCGCCCTCGGCCAGCTGCAGGGAGGCGGTCTCGAGAATAGTCAGTGTTCCACCAGGGCCTTGAAGCTGCTTGGTCACATTTTGGGCCTTTACGACAGGCTGTTCTGGGTTATGATCTGTGATCATGAAGAGGCTATTCCTGCTACTGATTATTTTTATGTCCAACACTGTTGCGGCTGAACCGGTAATTCTTGTCCTCGGCGACAGCCTGAGTGCGGCCTACGGCATCGAGCGAAATCTGGGTTGGGTCGCTCTCCTGGAAAACCGTCTGGCCGAAAAGGGTTATCCGCATAAAGTGGTGAACGCCAGCATCTCAGGCGATACCACGGCTGGTGGGCTCTCCAGGCTGCCTCCTGCACTTGACCGGTTTCAACCAGAAATCGTGATCATTGAGCTGGGTGCAAACGACGGCCTGCGTGGATTGACTAACCGTCAGACCCGTCACCATCTCAGTAGAATGATAACACTTGTTCAGGAGCTGCCCAGTCAGCCATTGCTTCTGGGGATGATGCTGCCACCCAATTTTGGCAAGGCTTTTACCGAGAAGTTCCTGAAGATCTATCAGGATTTGGCAGAGCAGTATCAGGTGCCGCTGGTACCCTTTTTTCTTGAGGGCGTGGCCGATCATCCGGAGTGGATGCAGGGAGATGGTTTGCACCCGAGGGCCGAGGGGCAACCCCGCATGCTGGAGCATGTCTGGCTCAAGCTGGAGCCTCTGCTGCAGATTCAGCAGGCGCGCGGTCAATGAGGGGTTGCTGTTATTGATCGAGCAGCCTGAAATAGATCAATTGGGTCTGTGCCCAGGGTTTATTTCCGTCGTCACTGACCATGAAGAAATGCCTCTCCTGGTGTCGGGTTAAGCCTTCGATATTTTGTGTCAGCCACCCCTCGCTGCTATCGAATCGTGCGATTAATGTGGATGCAACTGAGGTATCCGGTATCAATGCCTTGGCTTCAATGTGGCTGAGACTGATCACCCAGGGTGAGAATAGCGAGGTGTAGGCCCGCTCCAGCAGGATCAGATCACCATTGGGCAAGGCCTCTAGTGCCACCAGCGCCCCATTGGGTTCCTTGGGTGAATAGAACCATTTTTTTCCGCTTGTGCTGATCAGATAGTGTGGCCGCCCCTTTGGGGGATACTCCGGGCCGGTGAGTATTCCCAGGGTTGGGTGAAGTGTCACGGCCTCCAGGCCCTTGTTACCTTTGGGACGATAACTCGCCTTATTTAGAATCTTTGGTAGGGTTTCTGATTTTACCCAGGCTCCTTCAGGGGTATAGCGGTCAATGCGGGTGTGGCGCTCAAATGAGATGATCAACGAACTGTCACCCTTAATTCCGTTATTACTCCGTTCCAGGCTCAAGCCCTCGGCATCACGCCAGGCCCCCTTGAGTGGGTTGTTGTGCCTGTCCCGGAGCGGATAGGTATTGAGTCTCTCGGCCTGGACCAGTCTCCCATCCTCAATAATGGGCCTGAGGTGTATCAGCCAGCCCCGGTCAGAAATAGCCAGCAATACTTGTTCATCCTCATCCCAGGCGAGTCCTGAAAGCTCTGCAAGTGCCGAGTTACCCTTTAGAGAGAGCGACCCCAATAGCTGGATACCCATGTGGGTGTCACCACTCTTAACCAACTCATCAATTTCAATGGGATGGCCCACCGATTCAGCAATTAGCAGGGCGGGCCAGCAAGTGGCAACAATAAAGCAGAGAGCAAGATATTGAATTAAATACATATTTCTACATAATGTGGGGTGATGGTGATCCCTGTCAAGAGAGCGTTACAGGCGCGAGTACGGCTTTGTAAGGCTAACAGATTTGATATTCGTTGCAGATGACATTATCGTGCGTTTTCTTTTGTGATAAGTGAGATTTGACTGCTGTGCCACTACCAAAGCCCGTTAAGCGTGAACACCTCCACACCCGGAAAATAACCTGTGAAGGTTATCTTAGAACAGACGGTTTATGGGATCTTGAAGCGCACCTCACCGACACCAAGACCTTTGGTTTCGATACCCGTCATCGTGGGTACATGGAGCCCGGTGCGCCGGTTCATGGGCTCCATCTGCGAGTGACCATGGATCTTGATTTCGTGATTCATGATGTGATTGCCGTCTCTGATGATACCCCTTACCCGGTCTGCAAGAAGACAGCAGAGGCGATGCGGGAGATTATCGGCATAAAGATCGGCCCCGGCTGGATGCAAGAGGTCAGAAGCCGGGTAGAACGAAAAGCCAGCTGCACCCATTTAATGGAATTACTCGGACCACTGGCCACCACAGCTTATCAGACGATGCACTCCGCCCTGGAAGAACGGGCCAGCAAGCAGCCGGTCAAGACGCGTCCGCGAATTCTGGATACCTGTATCGCGCTGGCCAGCGATGGACCTGAAGTAAAGGCACGCTGGCCTGAGTTCTATACCGGGCCTGCTGATTCGGAAGAAAAACCGGAGCGATGATACACCGGATGGCACAGACTGCTGGCCAATTGGATTGATTTCGAGCAATTACGATCCCGCCGAGTCTGTCTATAATCCGCCTTTCAGTGAATCTGAATCCTCATGCGGCTTTAAATTGAGAGTGAAATAATGAATTCAAGATGGTTGTTTGCCCCCCTGTTGTCCTTGTTGATGGTGACTTCTGCGCAGGCCCAAGGGATTACTGAGCCACAGTACAACGCCATCAAAAAGCTGGGTGAGTTGAATGGGGTTGCCTTGAATTGTCGCTATCTGGCTGAGACTCAACGTATGAAAAAGGCGTTGGTACTTGCGTTACCGAAACGCCGTCAGTTTGGCGAGGTATTTGACACGGAAACCAATAATGCTTTT
>JAPHUG010000357.1 GCA_026197195.1 Sedimenticola sp. | reverse complement strand
CCGTTTACGCCACATAAACGAAGCACTTAAGATGCCGTTGGTATTGCATGGCAGTTCCGGGCTGAGTGACGATCAACTGCACCGCCTCATAGCCAACGGCATTGCCAAGGTGAACGCTTTTACCTCAATAACCGACCGAGCCGTTGGACTACTGCGGCGAAATGCTAGAGCGAAAGATGAAGGTTACATCAAACTCTTCAGCGGCGTACGTGAAGAGATGGAAGAGGAAGCCACACGACTGATGCGCACCTGGGGTAGTGCAGGACGGGCCGCTGAAGTCATGGAACAGTGTCGTCCCTGGCATAAAGTAGACTACATTCTTAAGTTCAATCTACCCGATGCTGACCCGGAAGAGATGGCCATGATCGTTCGACGCGGTCGAGAGATGTTGTTGCCGATCCCCGGTGTACGAAATATCGAAGTGAGTGAAACCGTGAAGAACGGCACCACCCCTCAATATTGCTGGCAGATGCACCTCACTTCTGAAGAAGTGGTCGAGTCACTCAAACAACACTCTGACTTCATTAAATTCAACCGCCGCTATATCAATAACAGAGCAACAGATCTGACAACGGTTATCTACAAGACCGACCAGGTTACAGATATCAAAAATCAGTCGCTTGTGAGCATGGCATCTTGATCAATCATCGGCCTCCGTATGAGGCCGCTGCAAACTTATAGGCTATGCACATAGCGTGTTTCATTGTGCCTTAGCTCAATCTCCTGCTTTGTAATTCGAAGTACCCGGTATTTGATAGCTCAAAAATGTACATTAGCGTACATGCGGCGACTCGTATCGACCGGTGGCTGGAAATCGTGCAGAAATCCAACACGCTAGAAAAACAAAAGGCTCACGATTTCTCGTAAGCCTTTGTTTAATATGGCGCGCCCGGAAGGATTCGAACCTCCGACCACCTGGTTCGTAGTCGCGCTTATTTTATTATTATTCAATTAGTTAGCTGACCCACTCTCACACCATTAACCGCTGGCAGTCGTTGAATATCTACGCGAGACCCAGCCGCCTACGATACCAAACCTGTTTTTTACGCTCTTTAGTACATGGCCTCTTCTCGATATCAAACATTCCAGATTCATGAAGGACATGTCGCCAGCTGCTGCACCCGTATTTCTTCGGCCCTAATTCTGGCCTCTGTTTTCGAACATAGGTGATCGCATCCTCAAGATTAGTCCAGCCATCTAAACGATAGCTGTCTTCTGCCTGAAATAGAAAGCGAATAATTGGCGTATTAGGCCAATCCACTAACTGACCAGGAAGAAATCCATAACTCATGAAGTGTTTGCAATCATGTGACTCAATGAATGTCTTTGCCCGTAATCGAGTGTCATCCATTGATTTGGCCCAACTGTGAAGCTCAAGCAAGCGTTCGTCTATTACCTGATATGCCTCGTCCAAATAGACATTTGCATTCGTCAAGCAGCTCTCGTCATTCAAGTTAAATCGATCTAAAAAATGATGGACAAGTTCATTTCTAACCTTAACCAACTGTTTCAAACCTGCCTCGACTCTCTGATACTCTTTATCTTCAATATCCATAGAGCATCGCATTCGAAAAGAAGGTCTGGTTAGATCTAATTGATCATCATGATTATCTTGATCTTCCCTACTTTCTTCTTCACCAAGTAAATAAGTGCCTGTTAGCTCGCTCACTAACTGTCCGAGAGTCTTGGTTGCTACTTCATTCTGTCGTTCTTCGTGGTTAGATTCCCCAGTATCTCCATAAACATAGAGATCTTTACTGGACAGCATAGCTTTGAGCGATATTTCGTACTGCTGTAGACGAAGAATACACCGTCCAATTTTTCTACTAATTTCATTAGCCATAATGCCTACGCCTACTCCCTGAGCGTGATCACATGAATATTTAACGCTAGTAATAGGGAAAAGCAATTCCCTTCTGCGATTCCCCTACGCTCGTAAACTCACAACAAAAACACAATAACAGTATGTCTCTGTTTCTTCTCGATTTTTTGCCCAAGGAAAACCCGTTTCATAATCGCGCATTATTTTTTATATATCAATATGTTAGCTGACCCACTCTCACGCCAGTAGCCGTCTTCCCTCGTGGAGGCATTACGTACAGTGAAAAGCCTCCACGACACCGCTCATTAGGGCACCATTTTTATGCCGGCAATGTTGCGAAATTAGTTCATCCCGCTTATATTCCTTAATATCGAGAATTATAAAAAAGGTCGCAGTTAAAAAGGATACAAATACCTCTATGCTAGTCCCAGCCAATTGAGTAATAACTCAACCAGTGATCTTACTTGGGATAATAAGTCGTATACTTATATGATTGAGCTAGGTGGCCCCTTTTCCCACTTATCACAGCATGGGGGTTGGCTAATCAGATAATAGGGCACAAGAGATACATAGATAACCATCTATGGCGAAGAATGACACAATCCTACCCAGTGAAATCAGCGATGATCGTATCGCACAAAATTGCTCATAGTTTTGCCTGTGCCGGGTGGCGCATTATTTGAAGGAAACCAGATGTTGATACCAGGAGCATCAATGAAACAAGAACATGTAGTCATGCCATCCTTGGGTAGAATGATGGTGTTTGTTGATGGCGAAAATTTGGTTCAGCGCTTCCAAGCTATGGTCAATGAGGGTCGTGAATTAAGGGATGACGCTAATATAGCGTATGAGAAAAATATCTATGTTTGGGCGCCGCACTTAACAGTAAACCCCGGGCTTAATTTGGTTGTGAGAGCAAATTACTATACTTATGCATTTGGTGATAATGAGCGAATACAACAAGTAAAGGATGATCTAAAAAAATTGCAATCCGGTCAGTATCGAGACCCAAGAATACAGTGGGTAGGCGGAGCACCTCTGAATAGTTTGTATCCTGTTGTGTTTAAGAAGGAGCGTGGAAAGAAAGCTAAAGGGGTAGATATTCAGTTAACTGTGGACATTCTTAGCAACGTCTATAAGGACAATGTAGACTCTATTTATTTGGTGTCTGGCGATGGAGATTACAAGCCGGTTTTAGAAGAAGCTATTCGTCATGGCAAACATGTATATGTAGCCGCATTATCGAGCGGGCTAAATCCTGATCTGAGAAACTGTGCCGACCAGTTCATAGATTTAGATCAATACTATTTCAAACCTTGTGAATAAAATATTTTTAAAGGACGGACAGATGAAACAAAATATCTTCGCTCAGGTTTTCCCTCTACTGGCAATCCTATCTTGACTGGACAGTGTTATGTATCAAAAAGAAATATAGATAGTTATATTCATGGATGAAACTCACCTAAAAGCATTGACGATTTTTTATCCGCGCATTCTCGACTCGATTGAGCTCGTAGCTCATCAAGGGCTCAGATTCGTTCAATACACCAGCGCAGAAGCTGCAATGAGCATTATCAAAAACAAGGAGGTTTGGCTCAGGAATGTCCAGTGCATGAACGATTACATGGAGGTTGACCACGGAATCGACTGTTTGGTAGCGGCCTTCAATAATGATACAGAAGGCGTCAGATTTAAGGCTGTCATGGAGTCAATCTTTCCAGGCATCATCACTGATATTGCAAACCTCTTCGATAGCTGGCTCCCTTACCTTCGATCTAAAACTTACATTGCTTGCGTGTCTGAGCACCCATCTAGCGAGGACGAATTTGGCCGTCTGTCCATGTGGCGGGCTTATGGGGGAAAACAACCGATAGCTATCGTTATGAACAATTCGGCTTTTCGTTCGGAAAGTGATGCATTAGCGGCCTACACTCACCCTGTTGCCTACCTTGGAACCAATGATTTCAACGCTGAGTTCGGGCTTCTTACAGAGCGCATAAACAAAGAGCGAGCGTTCGTAAAAGAATTGACAAAAGACAAGGTCATCGCGTATCTCTTCGAGCAATTTAAAACCTTTGCGCTTTGCCTCAAACATCCGGGGTTCTTTGAAGAGCGCGAATGGCGTGTTGTTTACAATCCTGCTTTAAAGACATCTGACTACATTCGAAGCAGTATTGAGTCGATAGATGGTGTTCCGCAGGAAATTCATAAAATTCCGCTGAATAATCTTCCAGAACTCAATTTAATGAATATCGAGATTTGCGAATTGATTGAAAGGATCATCATCGGCCCTACAGATCACCAATCGGTGTTAGGCGATACGTTCATTAAGCTTCTCACTGAATCGGGTTGTAAGAATGCATCGGAGCGTGTTTTCTATTCAGGTATCCCCCTAAGGGTTTGATGGAATATAGAAAATTATTGCAACTACAGGGCAGCCGGACACAAGCAATGGCTCCCATTGTGACTTACAAATAAAGGATTAGTAATCAATGGACCCTCTTTCGACATTAGTCTCTATTTACATTGATAGTATTGCCACCCCGATACAACACAGCATGACAGATATTCTCGGTACTGAGATACAAGCCCAGGTAGTCGAATATCGGGGTGCTACCTTAGATTACCAGTATCAGCTATGGCGCATCAGAAATGCTTCTGTATGCTCAGGGCAAAAGACGAATATCGGCAAGTTCTCTCAATGTACTGAAGTTGCTAAATCGTTCTTTACCGAAACTTGTCTTTCTCTTCAGAACAACCCTCAGCAGCACTGGCGATACACTAAACTCAAGAACATGTATTGCCAAGCAGCCTCTTCCTATCAGCCAGTAATCGCTAAGATAAGCCGCCCATCAGCAAGAGAATCAGAACTTATGGATTCTAAACAGAAATGTTCTCTTCTCACCTTGGATGCTATATCAGGCTCTATCAAGGCCCTTGAAGCAAAGAACAAAGCCTGCTCTGACTATCAGAAGATGCTTTCAAATTGATCGGATCACTAGAATCTGAACCATTTTTGTTTCTTACTTTATGAATAAAGAATTCGGAAAGTATTCCACCCAGCAGTTAAAGGAGTTTGTTCGCTTACTCCAGTCTCGCTCATTGCTTCAAAAGGAATGGCAAACGCTAGTCAATAATGAACCTGAAAAAGTCTTCAAAGCTCTGGCGTCAGGCTTCTACTGGTCTGAGATATATGCCCTATCCTTTTTGGAACAAGTCTCTTTTTTTGCCGTTGTCGGAGGCATTGATAGCCGGATCAATACGATGTCAACTGCAGTTGATCCTCAAGATGCCGCTCTGAATGAGCTTAAGCGCGAAATGGAAACCTTAGGAGACCCTAGTGACCTTGAACCACATGAAGCGTTTGAACCAAAAGTGCTCTTAGGCAACTTAATAGCAGTAATCAAGAATCTCGATAGCATCTGGCATTATGGCATGCCGATAAATGACTTGGTTGCTCAGGTATCAAACGGCAATGATGATGCCTTGCTCAAGGCAATCCGAATAGATCGCTCAATAACCTCTTGTCCACCGATTGCTGACAGAATTGCGAAGGCTGAAATCGAGCAGGATGAACAGTTTTTCAAATTACTCAGAAATGCCTTAAGAGGCCCATCCAAGAAACCTATGGATGCTTATGGGCCGCTGCGTTATGTCCTCTACCAACTTGAGGATGATGGGGTTTTAGAGCAGATGACGACAAAGGATCGATTTGATCTATTTTGTACTGAACTGGACCTCTACCCTTCAAAAAACAATGATGCTGAGAAAAGCCTAGATACCTTCATTCGTCGCTGGAGAAAAACCTTAGCGACATGAAAATGCAATTTGGTGTCGTCGCCAAATCGCATTAATCCCCATAGTTTAGATATCCGATGCCGGACGGATTTACCGTCTTGCCAAAATCGGAGTTATGACTATGGAAACAGATACCAACACTCAGCTAAACCAAAATACGCTAGATGGAGCCTCCGCGCAGCGGGGGGCAGCGGACGGATGGACGCCGCCCGCCGCGAGCAGTGGCCAGCTTGATGGGGCAGGTGTACCGTCCAGTAACACTACACCTGCTAATTGCACGGAACCATCATCTACTCGGATTTTTAGAGTCGGGGTTGATAGCCTCTATCT
>JAPHUG010000280.1 GCA_026197195.1 Sedimenticola sp. | reverse complement strand
GTGCAGACCCAGTAGGCCTGACGCCCATCCAGACAGGCCTGCCTGACCCGCTCCACCACATCAGCCCGACGACTATCCGGTATCACCACTGTGGCCACCGGGGTTCGTCCTGGCGGTAGTTCATCGATAATCGACAGATCCAGATCGGCGTAGGCGGTCATTGCCAGGGTTCGGGGAATCGGGGTCGCCGTCATGATCAGCTGGTGGGGTACCCGCTCTTCTCCCCCTTTGTTACGCAGTGCCATCCGCTGATGTACACCAAACCGATGCTGCTCATCAATAATGACCAAGCCCAGCTTCTCAAACAGCACATCATCCTGAAACAGGGCATGGGTACCCACCACAATCGGCGACTGGCCCGCTGCAAGCGCCTCCAGTAACTGTTCTCGCACCCGCCCCTTGTGACGCCCGGTCAACCACAAGACATCAATAGTCAGTGGCTCGAACCATTCCCGCAGCACTCGCAGGTGCTGTTCCGCCAACAGCTCGGTGGGTGCCATCAAGGCGACCTGATAGCCTGCCTCTATCGCCTGTAATGCAGCCATTGCCGCAACCACGGTCTTGCCAGAACCCACATCACCCTGAACCAGACGCAGCATCGGGTGATCCCGCGCTAGATCCTCCGAAATCTCACCCAGCACCCGCTTTTGGGCGGCGGTGAGGTGAAACGGAAGTTGAGCCAGGAACGGCTGGCACAACGCCCCGGTGTAGGCCAGCTTAGCAGCACTCCGTTTTTTCTGTTTCAGGCGGGTTTCACGCAGACTGAGCTGATGGGCCATCAGCTCCTCAAAGGCCAGGCGCTGCTGAGCAGGGTGCTGACCAGCCATCAGGCTCTCGGTTGGGGCATCCGGTGGCGGACGATGCAGATAACTCACCGCTGCACTTAGATCGGGCAGCCGAAAACGGGTCAGTAGCGCTTCAGGCAGCCATTCCGGCAGACTATCGGGTCTGGCCTCAAGCAAGGCCAATGCCCGGCTCGCCATGCCACGCCAGCTTAACTGGTGCATGCCATCCGTCGAGGGGTAGACAGGTGTCAGAGACGCTTCCATTGTCGCGCTCACCCTATCATCAATACGCTCGTACTCCGGATGCACCATCTCATAACTGTTTGGCCCGTTACGCACATCGCCATAACAGCGCAACCGCGCCCCACGCATCAGCGCACTCTTCTGGGCATTGGAGAAATGAAAAAAGCGTAATACCAGACTGCCCGTGCCATCAGCCAGCTTCACCAGCAGTGAACGGCGCCGGCCAAAGCGTACATCTGCCAGCTCAACCTCTCCCTCCACAACAACGCTGTCACCTGGACGCACTGAACCGATGGCTATAACCCGGGTTCGATCCTGATACCTGAAGGGGAGGTGAAACAGAATATCCTGAACGGTTTTAATCCCTATCTTTTCCAACTTTTCCGCGTTGCGCGGACCAACCCCCTTAAGTGCGGTTACGGGCATGTCATTAAGCGCTGTTGCCCCAGTCTGCCTGGCAGTCAGAGTGGGCGGAGTCCCTTTAGCTTTCATAATCGGTCGGTTGATGACTTTGGCGTGATAATATTACCAGAATTCCTTCGCCAGGAAACTTAAATAGAACAAATAGGAGTGCCCGCTATGTCTGTATTGCTGGAGTTTGCCATGTTCCCCACTGATAAAGGGGAGAGCGTCAGCCCCTATGTCAGTCAGATTATCAAGATGATTCATGACAGCGGGTGTGATTATCAACTCACCCCCATGGGGACCATTATTGAAACCGACACCCTGTCAGCGGCTATGCAGGTGGTTGAATCGGCCTATCAGATACTGGACCAGGCCGGGTGTGATCGCATCTACTCCTCCCTTAAACTGGATATCCGCAAAGGGAAAGGCGGCCGACTAAAAGGGAAGGTCGAATCGGTTCGCGACAAGATAGGTGAAGTTCGCTGTTAATCACAAACAGAGCATAACGCATGATCCATCAAGCCCAATTTGAGATTCAATGCCGGGGTCGGGGCACCTACGCTATTACCCCTCAGGTAGAAGAGATTGTCGCGCAGTCAGGTATTAGAACCGGTCTCTGCCACGTCTTTACCCATCACACCAGCGCCTCCCTGATCCTGTGTGAAAATGCCGACCCGGATGTCCGGCATGACCTGGAGACCTTCATGATCAGGCTGGTGCCTGATGGCGACCCTGTGTATCAGCACAGTATGGAGGGGCCGGATGATATGCCCGCCCATATACGTGCGATCTTGACCAACATGGATTTGACGTTACCCGTCACAAACGGGCGCTGTGCGCGAGGCACCTGGCAGGGCATCTATCTATGGGAGCACCGCACAGCAGCCCATCGCCGTTCGGTCACAGTGACGGTTCAAGGCGAATAACGCTACAGGGCCATCACCCCATCCATCTCTACCTGCGCGGCCTTGGGCAATTCGGCGACGCCAATGGCGGCACGGGCTGGATAGGGCTGAGAGAAGTACTCCGCCATCACCTCGTTCACCACTGGGAAATGGGTCAAGTCGGTCAGAAAGATATTGAGTTTTACGATATCACTCAAGTCACCCCCTGCGGCCCGGGCAACAGCCTGAAGATTATCAAATACACGCCGGATCTGGGCCTCAATATCGCCCTCTACCATCTCCATGGTCTCTGGAACCAATGGAATCTGGCCTGACAGATAGACCGTGCCCCCAACCTTGACAGCCTGTGAGTAGGTACCAATCGCCTGAGGAGCCAAATCAGTTCGTATAATCTCTTTTTCCATGACGTTATCCCTGAAAAACGTTGTTATCCCACGCGGTGAATACGTAAAACCGTTTTCAACTGACGCACCCTGCGCATGATGTTGGCCAGATGTTTACGGCTATCGACCGCGACAATAAAGTGCAGTGTTGAGGTGAGACCATCCCGCTCTTCCATGACGACATTCTTGATATTGGATCCCAGTTCAGAGATGGCCGAAGCCACTGAGGCCAGCGCCCCCCGCTTGTTACCTACATCGACCTTGATCTCTGTTGTGAAATCACCAACAGGGTTCTCCTCCCAGTTCACATCCAGCCAGCTGTCACTTTTCCGGAAGTCTCCCAGGTTTCTACACTCATGGCGATGTACGACAATACCTTTGCCCGGGTTAAAGATCGCGACTATT
>JAPHUG010000273.1 GCA_026197195.1 Sedimenticola sp. | reverse complement strand
CCAATGGTAACGCAGTGGCCAATGTAACCTTGGCAACTTCAGAGTCTTGGAAAGATAAAGCGACAGGAGAAAACCAGGAGCGCACAGAGTGGCACCGGGTGGTCTTTTTCCGTCGACTCGCCGAGATTGTGGGTGAGTATGTAAAAAAGGGCTCCAAGATTTATGTGGAAGGCCGGCTGCAAACGCGTAAATGGCAAGACCAGGGCGGACAGGATCGGTATACCACAGAGATTGTGGCCGACCAGATGCAGATGTTGGATAGCAGAGGGGGCGGTGGCTCTACTTCCTATGATTCTGGGCGTCCTGCTGCATCGGGTTCGAATGATTCAGCTCCTTCATCGGCCCCCATGCCCGACGATGGGTTTGATGACGATATACCCTTCTGAGTTCCCCGTTTTGCTTTGTAAAAAACCTGCCGTGGCTGATGTCACGGCAGGTTTTTTTATCCCGCTTTACCGTCTACCCGCGGTTTCATGAGCATGGGTGTATAGATGATGCAGAAAATCAGGAAGCTGATAATCCATAGCCCACCAGAAAGATGAACCCAGAGTGTATATTGCTGCGGTAAAACCAGGGGTCCAAAGACGCGCACAACAGCGGCAATGTTCAAGAGAACAAAGCAGGCATTAATGAGTCGGTGTGAGTCTATGGGACGGCCTGTATGTCCCAGTGCAACCCTTGCCATCATGCCAAAAGTGAGTACGCCTATGCCGCCTACCGTAATGGCATGTTTGGCCAGATTGGTGCCGGCGAACCCGAAGCTTGCGAGGGCAACAAAGGTAAAGCCAATAATCAACCAGATCATGCCGGTAAACAGAACCCAGAGTATAGGTACCCGCCAGATCTGGTGGTTGTACCAGCCGGACACCCTGATAAGTTGCGTGATAGCGACACCTGAAGCAAGCAGTCCCGTGAGCCAGGCAACGGGGTAGATGAATTGTGAAAGCACCAGCCCGCCAAGCAAAATAACGGTTGCCATCTCGACTTTGTTATCGCGCTTGGATTGGTGGCCCGGTATAACGGCTTCGGTAAAGAAGGGAATGACCCGCCCTCCGAGCAGGGTAATCAGAAAGGCGACCAGGTAGAGCATGGCATCTGTACCCTGAAGGGCACCACTGGTATAGCCAAGTGATTGCAGGTGGACGTAGAGGTTGGCTATCGCCATCACCAGGAGTAGGGGTACAAAAATACGATTTACTTTTTGTTGTCCCTGCCAGAGTGCCGGTTGAACGCCCAGTGCTACCGCCGGTAAAAAGGCTAAATCAATGGCGGCAATGATTATTCCAGGTATGACACTCTCTAGAAATGGCGTAACACGCCCCATCAACCAGAGTAGGGCCAAAAGGCCCAGTAGTTTTCCTGTAGGGGGCGTGACGCCCGTCCAGTTTCTGACCGCTGTCAGGAGAAAACCCGCGATAATCGCAACCGTATAGCCAAAGAGCATCTCATGGCTGTGCCAGCCAATGACCCCATAGTAGCTCGGCAATGGGTATGCGCCTGACCAGGCACCCAGCCAGATCAGCATCAGAAAAAGGGCAGAGAAGCCAGCTGCAAGGAAAAAGGGCCTGAAGCCCAATGCCAGTAGTGTCATGCCTTCAGGTTTTAGTTCTGGCTTCGGGGGTTCTGAGTGTACTTTCAACATGATTTGTAGGGCTTTTCCTTTGCAAGACAATGAGATGCAATAGCTTAATCGCTTTACGGCAGAGTGCTTTGATATCAATCAAGCTGAGTTGAGTTCAAGTGGTGAGTAGGGTGTTCTCTCTCCTGTCTTATATAGCAGGGTCAGGCGTGATAGACACCGCCCAGTATAACGGGGTGGGCAGCCCCGGTAACACTGGGTAGATTGCCGTTCAGCCCTTCCAGTGTCTGGTGTGCCAGCCAGGCAAATGCCGTGGCTTCAATCTGGTCAGGTGAGATGCCGTACTGGCTAGTCGTTTCAATGGGTGTGTCAGCAAGTCTGTGTTGAAGTTGCTGCATTAAATGGCTGTTCTGGGTGCCGCCGCCACAGCAGATTATCCGGTCGCAATTCGCTGTAGAGTGCTCTATGGCGCTGGCAATAGTTTCAACCGTCAGGGCCAGGAGCGTGGCCTGGATATCTTCAGGCTTGTACTGGTTTAGATCAGGACATTGCTGTTTTAACCACGATAGATTAAAGCGCTCGGGCCCCGTACTTTTGGGTGCAGCTTGAGTGAAATAGGCGTCTCTGAGTAAAAGGTTGAGCAGTTCCGGCTGCAGGGTGCCACTGGCAGCCCATTCGCCCCCTTTATCATAGGTTGTCTGATGGCACTGCATGATCCAGGCATCCATCAAGGTGTTTGCGGGGCCGGTATCAAAGCCGATAACGCCATCCTTAAGCTGTTTGGGCAGAATGGTGATATTGGCGATTCCGCCCAGGTTAAGAATGACCCGTTGTTCCGATGGGGCATGCAGTCGATCGGCATGAAAGGCCGGTGCTAGCGGAGCACCTTGACCGCCGGCAGCCATATCTCGACGCCGAAAGTCGGCCACCACCGTGATCCCGGTCTGTTCAGCCAATAGATTGGGGTCGCCGATCTGAAGCGTAAAGGGGCGTCGTGCATCGGGGCGGTGTCGGATCGTCTGGCCATGGGAGCCGATGGCTTTGATCTGTGAGCGATCTAGACAGGCTTCGTTTAGGAGCTGTAGAACGGCTTTCGAAAACTGGGTCGCGACTTCAATGTCTGCGCAACCAAGGCGGTCGATTTCGTTATCGCCGGGCTGCGAAAGTCGTCTCAACTCCTCTCGTAAGGATGGGGCCCAGGGCAGGTAGATATGCCCTTTGATCGAGGTCTGTCCGGCCGCAAATGAAACAAGGACGGCGTCAATGCCGTCCATGCTGGTGCCTGACAT
>JAPHUG010000076.1 GCA_026197195.1 Sedimenticola sp. | reverse complement strand
TATCCAGGTGACCCTGGTTGAGGCCAACAAAAACTACCACACCTGCTTCATGAGCAACGAGGTGCTTTCCGGTGAACGGACGCTGGACTCCATCGAGTTCGGGTACGATGGGTTACGCCGCCATGGAGTGACCGTGGTGCATGACAGGGTGACCGGCATTGATGCCAAGAAACGTGTGGTGATGACCCAAAGTGGGCAGAGCCTGCCCTACGATCGCTGTATCGTCTCTCCGGGTGTGGATTTCAAGTGGGACGCCCTCGATGGTTACAGTGCCGAAGTGGCTGAGCAGCTTCCCCATGCCTGGAAGGCAGGTCCACAGACGGCGATCCTGCGCCGTCAGTTGGAGGCTATGCCCAATGGTGGGACAGTCATTATTGCACCCCCAGCCAACCCTTTCCGTTGCCCGCCGGGGCCCTATGAGCGGGCAAGCCAGATTGCTCACTACCTCAAGCACCACAAACCACGCTCCAAAGTGCTCATACTTGATGCCAAGGACAAGTTTTCAAAACAGGGGTTGTTTGTCCAGGGCTGGAAGAAGCTTTATGGCTATGGCACCGACAACTCCCTGATCGAGTGGGTGTCGGCGGCCGGGGGTGGCAAAATAGAGGGTGTCGACCCCAAGGCCATGACGGTGCAAGGTGCGGTTGAATCGTTTAAGGCGGATGTGATCAATATCATCCCACCGCAGAAAGCGGGCAAGATCGCGTTTGACTCTGGCCTTACCAAGGGTGACTGGTGTCCGATTAACAAGAAGACCTTCGAGTCACTTATCCATCCCAATGTCCACGTGCTGGGCGATGCCTCGATTGCTGCCGGTATGCCCAAATCGGGTTACAGTGCCAATGTCCAGGCAAAGGTCTGCGCCATGGCAGTGGTGGACATGCTGAACGATCGTGAACCGGGTGTGCCCTCTTACATGAACACCTGTTACAGCGTATTGGGTGAGGAGTACGGCATCTCTGTCAGTGTGATTTACTCATTGGACGAGGCCAATAACAAGATCGTTGGGGTGAAGGGCTCCGGCGGCTTGACGCCAAGTGATGCGAGTCCCGAGATGCTGGCTCGTGAGGCGCACTACGCACACGGTTGGTTTGCCAACATAACCCACGATATCTTTGGGTAATCCTGATTGGGCGGTACCTGAGTATCGCCCATTTCATCCATGATCACTTATGACGGGGCCTGCGGGCCCCGTTTTTTGTTTGCCAGTTTCGAAGTAGAGGCAATTAAGTGTCCTGGCCCCTTAATGCTGATAATCCAATATGAGCTGTATTAATATTTTGTAATGTTGTAACCAAGATAGCCTATAAGCAGAAAAGCGTTGTTATGACGGCTATACTTATAAGATATTTTAATACGACCCACAAGACGTAATAGATAAACGCTTACAAGGCATGATGCTGCTACAGGCGGTTGCTAGGGAAATGGGGATCTACCATGCTGGTTATATTTTTTATGCATATAGCTTTATTTGCAGCCTTTCCATTTTATTTTGCAAGACTCAAAAAACCGCTAAGGCCAATAGCATTTTATGTTTATCTTGGCTTGTTACTTGCCTTTGGTGGTTTTTTTGGCTCGGTTTATTCAATACCGATTACAGATGCAATAAACATATCAGGAGGTAATCTACTCTATGGCGCATTTATAATGACAAGCATCTTGTTTGTTATTATTGAAAGGGATCTCTTCATTCTTAGAAATACTGTACGGCTTGTAATCACCGTTAATGTATTTAAGATATTATTATTCTATCTTGTTTCAATTCTCTTGGTTTCAGAGGATATTGTAAATCCTTATCAAACCCAAGTTAATCTATTCAAAGTTTCTATACCCTTTACTATATTAGGTGGGGCATTAATCGTAAGTGAGTTGTTGTTTCTTTTTTATGTCTTTGAAAAGCTGAAAAAGCGGACAAATAGCACCCCTCTTCTATCACTCTCTTATGTAGTTCTTTTTATATTTATCTTATGTATTGATGGCATACTTTTTCCAACAATAGCCTTTGGATTTAGTGAAAAATTGATAGGCATTGTTATAGGTGGCGTCAAGGGTAAACTTATCATGGCGCTGGCCTATTGTATTCCAATAGTACTTTTCATGATGGTCTATAAAAACCGATTCTTGAAGTATCTTACACATCCCCCCTTTTCATGGCGTTTATTAGTCACTTCAAGTGAAAAACTAACAAGGGATCTTCGTGAAAAAGATCGAGGGTTGAGGAGGGCCGCTGTCGTCTATGAAAATTCCCGCGAAGGCATACTCGTCACAGATCCTTCATTTAAAATTCTCAGTACAAATAAAGCCTATGCTAGGCTCACAGGTTATAGCGAGCAAGAGATGCTCAGTCGTGTGAAAAATATCGCAACCGCCATGCACTTTGATAAGCGCGTATTTTCTGAGATCAATGATTTGATTCAGCAAGATAAATATTGGGAAGGTGAAGTGACTTTTTCTCATAGATTGGGTAAAGAGCATTCGGGCATCTTGTCTATTGGTCCAGTTGAAAGTTATTCGGGCAGGGTGGTGAATTATGTCTGCACGCTGACAGATATAACTGAAATTAAAAAAACACAAGAGCAGCTAGAATATCTGGCGCATCATGATTCATTAACCGGCCTTCCTAACCGTCGCGTTCTCAATGAGCGTTTAGAGCGTAACATTAAATCAGCCCAGCGTGCGGGTACAAAACTGGGATTACTGCTGATTGATCTGGACCGTTTTAAGGATGTAAATGACAGCTTTGGACATCAAGCTGGTGATGATTTACTCAAACAAATAGCTGCACGCTTACAGAAGCGGATAAGGGGAGTGGATACGCTCTGCAGAATGGGTGGTGATGAGTTTGCTTTATTACTGGAAAAAATAAGTGACTTTTCTGGCGCTGCTCATCTGGCTGCAGAGATCGTCGCAAGTTTGAGCGGTAGCTGGAAGCTTTCTAATGGCTCACAAGTTCATGTAGGTGCCAGCATTGGGATTAGCATTTACCCTGAACATGGGGACACAGCAAGCGTGCTTTTACAGCGAGCGGATGCTGCGCTCTATAAAACTAAAAGCAACAGGCGTGGCAGCTATCAGTTCTTCACGGATGATATGACTAATCTGGCTAGAAATAGAATTGAGTTAGAGGCGAAGCTGCGAAAATGTATTCAGCAAGATTACCTGGATGTCTACTTCCAACCCCAAATCGATATATCGACAGGAAAGATCATAGGCGCAGAGGCTCTTGTTAGATGGATTGATCCTAAAGAAGGCGTGATCTCGCCAGATGTCTTTATCCCGCTTGCCGAGGAGACCGGCTTGATTGAGCAGATTGGTATAATTGTACTTAAAAAAAGCTGTATCCAGGGCAGGCAATGGTTAGATGAAGGAATGGAAAAAATACTGATAACAGTAAACTTATCTCCTTTTCAATTACGTCATGGCAATATCAGGGAGACAGTTACTTCTGTGCTAAATGAGACAGGGTATCCAGCTAATTGCCTGGAGTTGGAGTTGACGGAAAGTGCTCTGATGGAGCGCGAGGATCAAGTCGTACCTATCCTGGAAGAGTTGCGCACGATGGGCGTAGGGCTGGCCATTGATGACTTTGGTACGGGTTACTCATCGCTGGCTTATCTAAAACGGTTTCCTATTGACACGCTTAAAATTGATAAAAGTTTTATTGATGATATACCAGACTCCAAAGACAATATGGAACTAACCACTGCTATTATATCCATGGGTCAAAATTTGAGATTCAGGATTGTTGCTGAAGGCGTCGAAACCAAGGGTCAGCTTGAGTTTTTGGCTTCTAAAGGGTGTGACTGTTACCAGGGCTATCTGAAAAGCCCACCCGTTCCAGCTGCACAGTTCAAGGCACTTTTTGGTGGACAGGAACCCGGCAACGCTACGGTTACTTATATCCCAACAAATTAAACAGTGGCGTACTAGGTGGCAGCTTTATATCACCTTTTTCTATTTTCAGTATTCAGATAGAAAGGAATTAGAGCTCTTTAATGAGTGAGATAGAGAGCTAAGCTCGAAAAATTGATGAATTGGCATGTTGATCTTTTTTAAATCTCCACATCGCATACAACATAATAGCCAAAGCTAGCAAGGGTCCTAACCCGAGCACCAAGATTAATAGAGGTTCTAAAAAAGCCACTGGACCAAAGGAGAAAGCCAAGTAGATAAATGTGGCAACGCCGATAAGTAGTCCCGCTTTGTGTTGAATCGGAATCCCATTTCGAGCATACCCTTCCCACCCAAGACCAATTTTCCAGAGAGAAAACAGTCCAATGCCTGGAACTAACAAATAGGATGCTAACAAGAAAGCCTCAACACGAAAGGCCCCATTGGCTAACGGCACTAAAAATGAGAACAGGAGCGCAAGTATGTAAAATGCTGTTGGCGGGCCCGCTAATAATAGAAGTCCGATTCTGACTATATATGACCAGTTCTTATGCATATCCCTATGCCCGCGTGGGTGGCATCAAATGAAGCGAGTGATGCAATAACAATAGTTTCGTAATTGCTACATTACCCCAGCAAGCCACTCCCCCAGTTTCATGTCAATAACCAGGATATGCTCGGTCAGCCAGTGCTCCAGGTACTCGAAGTCTTCTTCGCTCATTTTTCCGCCATCCTCCAGGTACTTCTGCTGAAATGCGGCGGCACTCTTAATCAGTTCCCGGTGTTCGGCCTTGTGTCCGGCTAATTTCGGGTAGTTGTATTTCAGCATCAGGCGTTCTTCGTGACAAAAGTGCCAG
>JAPHUG010000447.1 GCA_026197195.1 Sedimenticola sp. | reverse complement strand
TCCAGTTTTACTTTTACCTCCCGTAGCTTGGCACCACCTCGAGGAAAATCTGTCTGAACTTTTTCGACATAACTTGGGGTAACTGAGAGCAGTACAGCTTCCAGAATGGAGCAGAGAAAGGAAACGCCTATGGCGATTAACAGATAAATGAATAAGAGTGTCATTAGAGACCTTAGATCAACAAAGAAACAGGAGAATAACCTCAACGCCCGCGCATATCAATGGTCTACATTAAAGGGCTCTGACCCCTTTTAACTCTTGTAATAATTTGTAACATCATTCATTTTCGATTCCTTTCCTAAATATTGATGATTCAAGCCCCAGTTCTTTTATCGGGGGACAACTATATGATGATGAACTCCATGGCCCATATAGATCTCCTCCACCACGCCCATATCTAATAGATTTCCCAAGTACTTTATTGTCTTGGCTCCGGACAATCTTGATAATAGAGCGAATTATCCGCGGATTATCTTTCCGCAGATACGTATCTTCTGCTTCAAAATAGTAGTCGTCTGTCATCTTTGCCTGCGTTTTGTTTGGCACACCAATATTACCGTAACGATCAAACACTTCCTCCGGAAGAACTATTTTCTCATACACTTCCACTCCTCCATCAACAGCACACATATCACGCACTTTGTTATCCCAGTACATCTTCTTGCCAAACACTTCCCAACCTGGCCAACCAACCCAGGCGCTATAGACAACTACACCAATGAGACCAATCAGAACTCTCGGTATCTTGTATTTCAGAGCGAGCAGTATTTTGTAGATCACCAACCCAACAACGATCCAGACAGTCAACAATACAAACAGGTAAAGTCCACTCATATACCGTTCCTTACGAATTTAAAGGGGTCAGAGCCCTTTAGCACCAACACCCCAACCCATATAAAATATCAAGGCTTTGTATTTCCTATATAGCGAAGAACCGACTTGAACAAAAGTAGAATGAAATGATTCTCCAGCCTCCTGCCAAGCGGTTACTCCCTGTTTCCCCATAAACTAACAGAGATCTTAATTTCATGGAACTATAATCCCATCATAGACGCTACCCACTCTTCTGCATCGTCATCCGGCAAACCACGTCAGACTCTGACATCATCATCAATTAATGATGAAATTATCAATAATCATAAGATTATATATATACGTCCAATCAACAAAAACTATTTCAACTGGACGCCATTTCCTAATACCCTGTTACCCAATCATTTGTTTTAACCGTGATGGGGCTACCATGACCGCTGATGTTGCACAGTACCTGATTGAAAACGAGCCATTTTATCAAGCCCAGGAAGACGAGATTGACCTCTACCAGGCGGCTTATCAGGCCCGGATGCCGGTTATGATCAAGGGCCCTACCGGGTGCGGGAAGTCGCGCTTTGTAGAGCACATGGCGTGGAAACTACAACGCCCGCTGATCACGGTAGCTTGTAATGAGGATATGACCGCTTCTGATCTGGTGGGCCGTTATCTGCTTGACGCAGACGGGACCCGCTGGCTGGATGGCCCGCTCACCATCGCGGCCAGGATCGGTGCAATCTGTTATCTGGATGAGGTGGTGGAGGCCCGGCAGGACACCACCGTGGTGATTCACCCCCTGACGGATCATCGCCGCACCCTGCCACTGGACAAAAAGGGTGAGGTGATCTCGGCCCACCCCGATTTTCAGCTGGTGATCTCGTACAACCCCGGTTATCAGAGTCTGATGAAAGACTTGAAACAGTCCACCAAACAGCGTTTTGCCGCGCTGGATTTTGATTACGCACCGGAGAAAATTGAGTGCGAGATCATCTGCAAGGAGACTGGCATTGACGAAGAGATTGCCAGCAAGCTGGTGAAGGTGGGCCACACCGCACGTAATCTGAAAGGGCATGGTCTTGATGAAGGCATCTCCACCCGCCTGCTGGTGTATGGCGCAGAACTGATCAAGCAAGGCATTAAACCACGCTCTGCCTGCCGTATGGCCCTGGTGCGCCCGATTACCGATGATGCGGATAT
>JAPHUG010000034.1 GCA_026197195.1 Sedimenticola sp. | reverse complement strand
CTGGAATGATGCGATGGAGAGAGACTTCACAGCGGATCTCCAGCAGATTGGCAGTGCACTGGTCGAGCGAATCAAAACGGAAGAGGAACACCTCTACCCGCTCTACAATCCCCCACTACAGGAAGAGCTGTCAGACTCGCCTTAATCAGCGCGTAAAATCTATCTGCCCTTCTGGCAGCAGGTAAAGTATCAACGCCTGCCCCTGGGTGACCGTCGGCCGATGTTGTGACTCGGGTGGATAGACGCACCAGCCGCGAGGCTTGCCATCAAACAAAGCACCTTCTGTAATCGGTAGCACCATGCAGACTTCACCTAACGGGTGGCGATGATGGGGGCCTGCAATATCGATCAGGTCCACCACATCCACACTCAATCGTCCGGTATCATCCGAGGGTTCAATCACCCGACCAAAACGTCGCCCGGTATCGCCCTGTGCGCACATCCATCCAGCCTTGATAGCTTCATGACAGGCCGCGTCAATTGATTCAAACAGCGGACTACCCGGAGGAAACTGCTCTGTTAGCGCCGCTTCCAGCGCCTTGTCGACCGGTCGCTGTGACACCATATCGGTAAGCGGTTTTAGTAACTGCTGAAATTGTTCAACATTCATCGGTTTTATCCAGCCCTTGACAAAGTGAGGTGATTGAGAATAACTGCTTTGGAAGAAATGTAAAAGGGTTTGGCCCTTGTTCGATCAATAACACCCCAGACAATACGTGCTTGGTAAAGCGCAACACACTTTGTTCAAATAAGGTTCATACTATCAGCATGGAATCAATCAACCCGTAGGGATCATGTGATGGATAAAACTCGCTATCGCCAGGTACAGGACAGCATGGGCGAATTGAAAGTCCCTGCCGACGCCCTTTACGGCGCACAGACCCAGCGCGCCATCAATAACTTCTCCATCAGCGACCTCCGTCTGCCCCAGCGCTTTATTCATGCCGGCATCCTGATCAAGCAGGCTGCCGCCGAGGTCAATCGGGACCTGAAGCTACTCGCACCCGACAAGGCCGCTGCCATCATCGCGGCTACCGATAGCCTGCTGACTGACCTGCCCATGGCGCAGTTCCCGGTCGATGTGTTTCAGACAGGCTCAGCCACCAGTACCAACATGAATATCAATGAGGTTATTGCTCAACTGGCAAGCAGAGAAGGCGTGGACATTCACCCCAATGATCATGTCAATCTCTGTCAGAGCAGCAATGACGTCATACCCAGCATGATCCATCTCAGTGCCGCGATTGCCTTAAAACAGCAACTACTGCCGGCGTTGGAATCCTTGGCCGGGACCATTACCCAGCGAATCGCCACACTGGATGCCGTCTGCAAAACCGGTCGTACACACCTGATGGATGCCATGCCCATCCGCATGAGCCAGGAGTTATCTGCCTGGTCCCATCTGGTCAGGGAGAATATGGCACGCATTCAAGATACCGAAATTCGCCTGCATCAACTGATGCTCGGTGGCACTGCAGTCGGTACCGGCATCAATGCCCACCCGGATTTTCCGGCCCGGATCGCACAGCGACTCAGTCAGCAGACAGGCCTGACACTCAGCATCCCCAACACCCTTATCACCGACCTGAGCAATCAAAGCACGGCTGTTGAACTGTCGGGCCAACTGCGCACCACAGCACAGGGACTGCACAAAATAGCCAATGATCTTCGCTGGATGAACAGCGGCCCCCTCGCGGGGCTGGGCGAGATAACCTTGACGCCCCTGCAACCAGGCTCCAGCATTATGCCGGGCAAGGTCAATCCGGTAATACCCGAGGCCGTTATGATGGTGGCGGCACAGGTGATCGGCAACGACACCACTATCGCTATGGCCGGCCAGTCAAGTAATTTTCAACTCAATACCATGCTGCCACTCATCGCCTACAATCTGCTACAAAGCATTGAAATTCTGGCCAATGGAGCGAAGCGGCTTGCGGAGAAGGCGATTGCCGACTTCAAGGTCAATGAAGCAACAATCACCGAGGCCCTTACATTAAACCCTATCCTGGTCACAGCACTGAATCCCATCGTTGGTTATCAGAAGGCTGCTGAGATCTGCAAACAGGCCTATTCAGAGTCCCGAAGTGTTGTCGATGTTGCCGTAGAACTGACCGAGCTAAGCCGAGAGGAGCTGGAGAAACGTCTCGATCCCCGGCTGCTGACCCAAAGGGGTTTTCATTCCGACCCTTCAGAAAAAGATTGAACGAACAATGAAACGAACCCTACTCACGCAAGGTCTATACTGTTAACCGCCCTCACAAGGCACTGGTAAAAAACAGGTGGAATCCCATGAAGCAAGCCAAGCTGAACGTTGGACAACTGGTACATCATAAGCTGTTTGATTATCGCGGTGTGATCTATGATGTGGATGCTGAGTTCCAGCTCTCAGACTAGTGGTATCTACTGATGGCCAAGAGCCGTCCCCCGAAGGATGAACCCTGGTATCGGGTACTGGTCGATGGCTCCGAACAGGAAACCTACGTCGCCCAATGCAATCTTGAACCGGATGAGAGCAATCAGCCGATAGAGCATCCGGGGATTGAGCATCTCTTTACCCATTTTACCGGTGAACGCTACATTGCCGGCAGACCCAACTAATCCCCCTACTCATCAACTGCACTCACTGGGTCAATATCAAGCAACGGAGCGGCGTCCATTGTCTCCGCATCCATCATGGAAGCGATCCGCTGCAGGGACGAAAGCATTTGCGTCTTTTCCCAATCATCCAGGGCACTGAACCGCTCAATAAACTGTTCATGTAACAGGGCGGGCGATGACTTCAATGTTTCACGCCCTTTGGCTGTTAACCGCGCATTGATCACCCGGCGATCCGACTGACTTCTGACCCGTTCGATCAGCTTGCGATCCTCCAGACGGTTCAGGATCGTGGTAACGGTCGCCTGGCTTAGCGAGACATCGTCCGAGATGCAGCGCACGGTCACATCACCCAATGTTTCAATGGCGCGCAATATCATTACTTGCGGAATTGTTAGACCACTAATTTTCAACACCCGCTTTGACTGAAGGTCCGTTGCCCGGATAATGCGCCGCAATGAGACCAAAACATCATGCCAATAGTGATCGTCCGCCATATAATTAGCCTTATTTTCAACCAATGTAAGATTATACCGCAGCTCTATTCATGAACAAATTTTCGTCAATGAAGCCGGTGATCTTCAGGGTGAACTGTCCCGCGCCTCGCTTGCAGAAGTATTTGGCGAAACCGCTAAATACAATGCGGCCTGAGACCAGGCCAACTGGTATCAGAGTCGGCCCTGCCGACTCCGGTGCCTGTTAATAAGGATAACGGCGTACGGCGCTACAAATGGAATCTATTCATTCATAGAAACTAATAATCAGTTAAATCAATCCGATCTAATCCCTACTTTCCCCAAGTTGATCTCACTCCCATTCCCTTGCAGACTAGGGGGCTAAAGCAGTAATCAGGAGTAACAGTCCGATGCGTACCTTCAGGCTGGATGAGTACCGGATAGAAAACGAACCCTACTACGAGGCAACCGGTGACGAGATCACCCTGTTTGAGGCGGCCTATAAAAACCAGCTCCCCGTATTGCTGAAGGGGCCCACCGGCTGTGGCAAGACCCGATTCATGGAGTACATGGCGTGGCGACTGCAGCGCCCGCTGATTACGGTCTCCTGTCATGATGATCTCACCGCTTCGGATCTGGTCGGGCGCTACCTGATCAAAGGGGGGGAAACCGTCTGGATCGATGGCCCGCTGACTCAGGCGGTCAAGGCCGGTGGCATCTGTTATCTGGACGAAATCGTCGAAGCGCGTAAAGACACCATGGTGGTGATCCATCCCCTGGCGGATGATCGTCGGGTACTGCCGATTGAAAAGCTCGGAACCCTGATTGAGGCCGACCCGGAGTTCGCGATCGCCATCTCCTACAACCCCGGCTATCAGAGTGTACTGAAAGATCTCAAGCAGAGTACCCGCCAGCGCTTTGTGGCACTGGAGTTCGATTACCCCAAACCCGAACTCGAAGTCACCATTGTAGCCCGTGAATCAGGACTGGATCGTGAGCTCGCCACGCAGCTAGTCAAGTTTGCCGGTATGACCCGCAACCTGAAAGGGAGTGGTCTTGAAGAGGGTGCCAGTACGCGACTGCTGGTACATGCCGCCAAACTGATGGCGGCCGGTGTACCGCCGGTATCCGCCTGTCAGGGCGCAGTCGCCCAGGCGTTGACGGATGACCCGGAGATGCTGG
>JAPHUG010000184.1 GCA_026197195.1 Sedimenticola sp. | reverse complement strand
GGGTATATTGCCCGGCTTCCTGGCTAGGTAGCTCAGTTGGTTAGAGCGACGGACTCATAACCCGTAGGTCGGCGGTTCAATTCCGCCTCTAGCCACCAGGTAAATAAAGCCCCATGACCCTGTCATGGGGCTTTTCTTTTATCGGGCGGGGTCAAAACTGAATTTCTGGCCACCTACGCTGGCTTCATACATCAAGCCCCCCTTGGGCAGGGTGAAGATGGCCACGCCATTGTCATAATCAGCATCGGCTGAGGCGCCTGCGGTTACGGCTACGGCCGAGGCCTGAGCGTTGAACTCGAAGTTGCCGCTGGTGAAGTCATCCAGGGCGTGTTTGTTTTTGAAGAAGATGATCTCAGTATAGGCCTGGCCCCCTAGCTGAAAGCCAATGGTCAGCTGTGACAGGCTGGAGGTGCCAATGAATTTCCCCTGGCGATAAACCTCACCCTCCCCGTAAGCTCCTCCAAGGCCAAAGCCCGCTTTACCGACGGTTGGGAATACGGCGTAGCCGTAGGCCTTTTTGAAGAACAGCTTCAGGCCTGGGTCTTTGCTCTTGAGTCGGCTGATCGCTGTGTCTACATCGCGATTGCCGGTGTTGCTGCTGTTTTCTGCTTTATCTTCTCTAGGATCCCAGCCGGCATGGGCCACTTGGGTTGCTGAGAAGGTGATGGCCGATAAAAGGCCGACTAGAAGGGTGAGGCTGCTGATGTTCATCAAAAAAATAATCCTGCCGGTTTAGTGTTAATTGTCTAGTTAAGCTCAGATTGCGAGCCCTTTATGTGAACCTGTAGATAGGTTGGCGGCACAGGGGAAAAAATCTTGGGGCATGCTGGAAACTTTTTGCTGTTTATCCGGTCTTTATTACTGATGTCGGCAATTGCTTTTCTGGCATTGACGATATGAAGTGTGCTTTTGTTCATTTAGGACTCCCCTTCAGGCATAAATGTCTGACTTAACGCCGCCCTCACCCCTTGGGCGGTTTTTTTTGTGCCCCAATAAATGCACCAATAGAGTGCGTCATGGACGTTTCTGTGCTTCCAAACTGTGCGAGGTCATCGCGGTCTTGCACGGTAATGTTGGTATCTACTTGTTTAATAAAGAATAAGTTAACGGGCATGAATTGTGCATAGATCTGTTCGATTTTTATCAATGCCGCTAGATTTTTCGACTGGTCAGATATGACAGGCACTCAACCACAGTGCCTTTTCTTTATGCTTGGGAGTGATGTATGAAAAAACCTCTATTGATATTGTCCTTACTGGCTCTGTTGCCAGGACTGGTACAGGCCGAGGAGGCGGCCCTGAATGGTGCCAATACCGCATGGATACTCACATCAACCGCTTTAGTGCTGTTTATGACGCTGCCGGGGCTGGCGTTGTTCTACGGTGGCCTGGTCAGAACCAAGAACGTACTCTCCGTGTTGATGCAGTGTTTTGCTATTGCGGGCGCCGCTTCCATCATCTGGCTGATCTTTGGTTACAGCCTGGCGTTCGGGGAAGGAAATGCCTGGATTGGTGATTTCAGTAAGGTCATGATGGCCGGTGTCGGCCGTGAGTCACTCTCCGGTGATATACCCGAATCGCTCTTCATGCTGTTTCAGATGACCTTTGCGGTCATTACACCGGCATTGATCATCGGTGGCTATGCCGAGCGGATGAAGTTCTCCGCTATGCTGATCTTCAGCTGTATCTGGCTGGTGGTGGTCTATGCACCCATTACCCACTGGGTCTGGGGCGGCGGCTGGCTTGGCCAGATGGGTCTCTTTGATTTTGCCGGTGGCGTGGTGGTGCATATCACTGCGGGTGTGGCGGCGCTGGTGGCGGCGGTGGTATTGGGGCCACGTAAAGGCTTCCCTACCACGGCAATGCCTCCCCACAACATGACCATGACCGTTACTGGTGCGGGTATGCTCTGGGTGGGCTGGTTTGGCTTTAACGGGGGTAGTGCCCTGGCGGCCAATGGTGATGCCGCCATGGCGATGCTGTCGACTCATATCTCGGCGGCGGCCGGTGCCATGACCTGGTCATTTATTGAGTGGAAGCGTTTTGGTAAACCCAGTGTGCTGGGTGCGGTGACCGGTATGGTTGCAGGCCTGGGTACTATTACCCCGGCATCCGGTTTTGTCGGACCCGGTGGTGCCTTGATCATTGGTCTGCTGGCCGGTGGTGTCTGCTTCACCGCGACTCAGTACATTAAGCGGGTATTGAAGATTGATGACTCGCTGGATGTGTTCCCGGTGCATGGTATCGGCGGCATCATGGGTACCCTGCTGGCAGGTATCCTGTCATCGACCGAACTGGGTGTATTCAGTGGATACGGCTTTGCCGATGGCATTGAGACAATGGGTGGCCAGTTGTGGGTTCAGTTTGTCGGTGTTGCAGTTGGTATCATCTTCACCGCTGTGGCTACCTACCTGATTCTGAAATTGGTTGGCCTGATGACAGATGGCCTTCGCGTCAGTGAAGAGCAGGAAGTTGAGGGGCTGGATATTGTCAGCCACGAGGAGTCAGGCTACAACTATTAAGCGTAAACGCTGAAGGGTGGGGCGTCTGGCCCCACCCTTTTTCCCTTCTGCCATTCCTGTTGTACCTGCACTTTCCTCTCTTAAAGGCCGCTAGCTGCAACTTGTCACAAGGCCTCTAAATAATCGTCTCTACTCGCCATGCGCTTGGTGCCTAACTGTGGGTGATTGGTTGGTGGGTTTCTGGGGCTTTGTGGTCATCCGGCACTCTGATAGTATTGAAAATCAATACTCATGGAGGATTGCATGTCGCAGACTGGCCAGCTGATTGATACTTTGAAAAAGGCGCTAAAGGCGCATGGCAAGACCTATGCCGATGTTTCGTTGCATCTGGAGCTGTCAGAGGCGAGTGTCAAGCGACTGTTCTCTGAGAAGAGTTTTTCACTGCAACGCCTGGATCAGATCTGTCAGTTGATCGATATAGAGATATCTGATCTGGTCAAACTGATGGAGTCCGGGGTTAAGTCGCCTATCACCAGTCTCACTATAGAGCAGGAGCGTGAGTTGGCCGCCGATGTTGAGTTGTTGCTGATTGCGGTCTGTGTGCTGAATCATTGGTCTTTTGAAGAGATTGTTGATTACTACCATATATCGGAAACCCGCTGTATTCAGCATCTGGCCAAGCTGGACAGGTTAAAGCTGATAGAGCTGTTGCCAAAGAACAAAATCAAACTTCGCGTGGCAACCAATTTCAAATGGATGGAAGATGGGCCGATTCAGCGCTTTTATCAGGAGAAAATTGAAGCGGATTTTTTTCGTTCCCGCTTTGTTAAAGAGCATGAGCGTTTAATCGTCATCAATGGCATGTTAGCGGCCAGTTCAAATGCGGTATTTCAACGCAAACTGGAGCAGTTGGTGCGTGAGTTTGATGAGCTGAACCTGGATGACGCTCAGCTGCCCTTTAATGAACGATTTGGAACCACGGTGGTTTTGGCGGTAAGGCGCTGGCAATACGGGCTGTTTGACAGTTTCAGGAAAAAACAGGATTGAGTGGGCTGGTTTAGTGATCGGGCTATTCAGTGGTACACTTTGTGCGGAAATAGGCCTGAAACCCTTTGTGGATGGGCATGGTGCGGTCATTGGTTTTCGGCGAGAGGTTAAGCGTGCGTATAGCGGTACTAGAAGACGACAAAGATCAGAACCGAATGATTCAGCTTTGGCTGGAGATGGGCGGGCATAGTTGTCACCCTCATCTTGATGCGGCCAGTTTTCAGAAGGAT
>JAPHUG010000231.1 GCA_026197195.1 Sedimenticola sp. | reverse complement strand
CCGGAGGTACTATCCTATGAGTGATGTAACGGTAAGGCAGCTCGCCAAAGATGTTGGTATTGAAGAAGAGCGCCTGCTTACCCAGCTTAAAGATGCTGGCGTAGAAAAAAGCAGTCCCGATGACTTGATCAGTGTATCTGAAAAAGCCAAGTTGCTAGGTCATTTGCGTGAGAGCCACGGCAAAAAGGATGACAGTGAAAACAACAGCGGTCCTAAAAAGATTACACTGAAACGTAAGACGGTCAGCGAGCTTCAACAACCTGCTGCTGGTGGCCGTGGTCCAGGTGGACGTGGCGCCCCTCGCGCTGTGGGTAAGACCGTAAGCGTGGAAGTCAGGCGTAAGCGCACCTATGTCAAGCGTGGGACGGCCAGTGAAGATGAGAAAACGCTTCAGGATGCTGAAGCGGCTGTCAAGGCACTTGAAGAGCAGGCCACAAAACGTCAGCAGATTGAAGCCGATGATCAGGCAAGAAGAGCAGCTGAAGAGGCCTTAAGACAGGCTGAGCTGAACAAGGTCAGGGAAGAAGAGAACAAACGCCTGGAAGAAGAGGCCCGATTACGCGAAGAAGAAGAGAAGGCGCGTCAGGAAGCTGAAGCGGCCAAGCGTCTATTGGTTGAGCAGGAGAAGAAAACTGAGGACGTGATTCCTGAACCGGAAATAGCGCCTGTTGTTGAAGAGATTGTTAAGCCTGCGGTTGTGGAAAAGAAGGCAGCACCGGCTAAAGAGAGTGAAGAGCGCGGGACTAAACGTTCTGCCAACAAAAAAGAGAGTCGTTCACAGGCGGGGCGTGGCAAGAAAGAGGGTGGCGACGGTGATAGTCGTACCAAGCTACACGTCTCTGCTGATAAGCGCGGTCGCAGAAAAGGCAAGTCTTCCCGTGGCAAGGCGACTCCTTCACAGTCCGATTCACAGCATGGTTTTGTTAAGCCAACAGCCCCTGTAGTGAGAGAGATCGAAGTCCCAGAGAGCATCACGGTTGCTGAGCTGGCGTCACAGATGTCACTGAAGGCGGCGGCAGTTATCAAAGAGCTGATGAAGATGGGCATGATGGTTACCATCAATCAGCCGCTTGATCATGATACGGCTACCCTGGTGGTTGAAGAGCTGGGTCATGTCGCCGTAACCAAGAAAGATGAAAGTATTGAAGCGCAGGTGATGAGTTCACTGGATGAGATCCAGGGCGAGATGGTGCATCGTGCGCCGGTCGTTACCATCATGGGTCACGTTGATCACGGTAAGACATCCCTGCTCGACTATATCAGGAGCAGTCGCGTGGCGGCCGGTGAAGCGGGTGGCATTACCCAGCACATTGGTGCTTACCACGTAGATACTGACCACGGCATGATCTCCTTTCTTGATACACCGGGACACGCGGCCTTCTCGGCCATGCGTGCTCGTGGTGCCAAGGTCACGGATATCGTCGTGCTGGTCGTTGCGGCCGATGACGGCGTTAAACCCCAGACTATTGAGGCTGTTCAGCACTCAAAAGCGGCGGGCGTTCCCATGATCATTGCTGTTAACAAGATGGATAAACCTGAGGCAAATCCTGATAGGGTCAAGCAGGAACTTTCCCAGCATGAGGTTATTCCTGAAGATTGGGGCGGCGATGTTCAGTTTATCGAGGTCTCTGCCAAAACCGGTGACGGCGTCGATTCCTTGCTGGACTCCATTCTGTTGCAGGCTGAAGTGCTCGAACTGACAGCCGTCGCTGACGGTCCTGCACGGGGTATCGTTGTGGAATCGAGTCTGGATAAAGGCCGTGGTTCTGTTGCGACTATCCTGGTTCAGTCCGGTAACCTTAAGAAAGGCGATATGCTGGTATGTGGTCAGGAGTTTGGTCGCGTCCGGGCATTGCTGGATGAGAACAGACAGCCCATCGAGTCGGCAGGCCCCTCCATTCCCGTCGAGGTACTCGGTCTTTCCGGTGTCCCGAATGCCGGTGATGATGTTATCGCTGTAGCCGATGAGCGAAAGGCACGTGAGCTGGCGGCTATGCGTCAGGAAACTAACCGTGATAATCGTTTGGCTGCACAGAAAGCTGCCAAGTTGGATGAGTTCTTTGCCAAGATGTCCGAAGGTGATGTCGGCATTATCAACCTGATTATCAAGGCGGATGTGCAGGGCAGTGTTGAGGCGCTGCGTGAGTCACTGATGAAGCTCTCCACGGATGAAGTGAAGGTCAAGGTTGTTGCTTCTGCTGTGGGCGGAATCAACGAGACAGATATCAATCTGGCCGCCACATCGGATGCCTTTGTTATCGGTTTCAATGTGCGTGCTGATGCAGCAGCTCGTCGTGCAGCGGAAGATCGCGGTCTGGATATTCGTTACTACAGCATCATCTATGAAGTGATTGATGATGTGAAGAGTGCGTTGTCAGGACTGCTTTCACCAGAAGTACGTGAAGAGATTGTTGGTCTGGCCGAGGTGCGGGATGTCTTCCGCTCTTCCAAGTTGGGTGCCATCGCCGGTTGTATGGTCGTTGAGGGTGCGGTTAAACGGAATAATCCCATTCGTGTGTTGCGTGATAACGTGGTTATCTACGAGGGCGTACTCGAATCACTCCGCAGGCTCAAAGATGACGTCATGGAAGTGAAGTCAGGTACCGAGTGTGGTATTGGCGTGAAAAACTACAATGACGTACAACCCGGTGATCAAATCGAAGTATTTGAACGTACCGAAATTGCACGCCAACTGTAACGCTGAGCGAATTGACTAATGGCGCGTGAGTTTAAAAGAGCTGACCGGGTAAGTGCGCAGGTTCAGCGTGAACTGGCTGAGTTGGTCCGTACAAGCTTTGATGTCCGGAAACTGGGGATGGTGACCATCCAGGCCGTTCAGGTGGCCCGTGATTTTTCTCACGCCAAGGTGTTTT
>JAPHUG010000371.1 GCA_026197195.1 Sedimenticola sp. | reverse complement strand
GGTCTTCTCAACCGGGTGTTTGAAGTTAAGCTCATCCTGTTCGGCAACGCCCAGGTAGAGCCTGAAACCTTCCACTTGCTGTAGTAGTTTTTGACCGGCTAGTGTAGGAGCCTTGAGCCATTCATAGAACAGAAAATTAATGCCAACCGCCACCAGCAGAACCAGGGTAAAGGGCAGCGATATGGCGAAGGTAAGCATACCTATCCCAAATGCCTCGCCGGCAAAGAAGGGTAGCG
Organism: Sedimenticola sp.; assembly: GCA_026197195.1. Lineage (GTDB taxonomy): Bacteria > Pseudomonadota > Gammaproteobacteria > Chromatiales > Chromatiaceae > Sedimenticola. Next base: position 1,839 of record JAPHUG010000371.1, on the reverse strand, counting down.
CGAACAGGGTGGTGAAAAAGGCCTTGGCATAACCAGTGACTTTTGAGGCGCGGGCGCTGCGCCAGGCCTGGAAGACATTCAACGCCAGTTTATAGACCGCAATACTCCAAATCGAGAGCCACACCACCATAAAGCCACCGATGGCAAGGGCCTCCTCCGTGCCCGCTGTGAGAATACCGCCAGCCAGCAGTGCGATGGTGATCAGGATGCCGGGAATAATAAAGCCGCTGTTGGTGATGAAATAGATCTTTTCATAGTCACGTTTCAAGGCGTTTTTATGTGCCTTGAGGGCCTTGCCCAGGCGCGAGTGATTCTTCTGTTTCAACTCGATGGATCGACCCCGCCCGCTGAACAGGGCGCTGGCGATAGCCGCTTCACCCGGGGCAAGCTTGGGTGTCTCTCCAGTCTTGGTCAGGGTGAAGGTACCCGCGTCACTCTCTTTGATGGTGAGGTAGCCGTTGACGGCCATATTGACGATAGCGGCCCCAAAGGTCTGATCGTCGTAACCCATTTTGCGAATAAAGCGCATCGAGGCGGGAGAATAGCCTGCTGGTGGTGTGTAGAGCGGAATGGTAACCCCGCTATGCGGGTCGCGCCCCACCCGATACCAGGCCAGCAGATAGTAACCCAGTAACAGGAGCAGGCCGCCCCCGGCAATCAATAATCCCTGATTGTCAGCCATGAACCAGGCCAGTTTCTGCTCCTGATCGGGCTCCACTACATGGCCCTTTGGCCAGGAGACGACGATCGTCAGTCCGTGATAACCAGGGAGCAGTGAGGTGGTTTCAAACAAGGCGTCACCGTCGCTGGTGACCTCGGCCCGGTAATCGCCACCCGAAGCACCTTTTGCGCCGGTATAGCCTTCAGCCTGAATCGCGCCAAGCGGTACGCTGTTTGGTAGCTGGATTCGGGCACTCGCCTTGTGGATGGGAAAGGCCCAGCCGTTACCGGTGACATTCCAGTAGAGTTCGTCATGCTGGTCAAAGAAGCCGAGTTGACGGTTGGTCTTGTAGCGTAGGGTATAACGGTAGATGCCCGGTTTCAGGAAGGTGTTTTTATCACCCACATAGATACGGATACCGTTATCCCGCCGTTCGGTATGGTAAGGCTCCGGGTTGCCATCCCTTCGCACCTCCAGCAGTTCGAAGTCGACCCGGTAACGGGTGCCCAGCCTGTCGCTATAGTCTGTAGGGAAGTCTCTGAAAATCCCCCGTTTTATGACGTTGCCTTCGGCCCGCACCTGGATGCTCTCTTCCACCACCATACTGGCATCTTGCTGCACCTGTATGTCGCTGAAATAATCGAGAATCGCTTCTCTGGCCCCTGTACCCTGACTCACCAGTAGTAACAGGATCAGGAGTCCCTGTTTTATCTTCACAGGCATTAGTGGATCTCCGGTGGATCTGATTCAACCAGGCTCTCCAGTTCGAAGAACCGGGCGGGTGAAAAGTGAAAACTACGGGCAATAAGCAGATCAGGAAAAGAGTCTATACGGACGTTGTAGTTACGCACCGAGCCGTTGTAGTAGCGGCGTGCGTACTGGATATGGTTCTCCACATCACTGAGTTGGGCCAGTAGGTCGAGAAATTGATCACCCGCTTTCAGTTCGGGGTAGGCCTCGGCGAGTGCCAGGAGTGAGCGTACCTGCTCACTGATGGCGGACTCCATTCGTTCACGTTCACCGGTTTCGGAGGTTGCAGCAGCAGTCTGGCGCAAGTGGGTGATATGGGCGAGCGTGCTCTGCTCATAGTCGGCGTAGACTTGAACCGCCTGTACCAGTTTGGGTATCAGGTCGTGCCGTCGCTTGAGCTGGACGTCAATATCACTCCAGGCAGCGAG
>JAPHUG010000010.1 GCA_026197195.1 Sedimenticola sp. | reverse complement strand
GGCCCTGTTAGCAGATCAGCAACCGAAAGCGGCGGGGCGCCAGGGTGGGGTTTATGCCCCTTTTTTCGGGCACCCGGCCCTGACAATGGTACTGGTTGGACGACTGGCGAGAAAAACCGGTGCGCCAGTGCTGTTCTGGTTTATGGAGCGCCTGCCGGGGGGCAGTGGTTATAAAATGCATTGGTTCAAGTCGCCAGATGGGCTATTAAGTGATGACCCTGAGGTGACATCCGCGGCGCTTAATCAGGGGCTTGAGGTGTGCATTCGTCATGCACCTGCCCAGTATTTGTGGAGTTATAAACGCTTTTCAAGCCAGCCGGAAGGGCAGCTTTCCCCCTACCAAACAAGCATCGAATAAAATCCGCTACACCGTTTACTGGCAGCTTGTTCCAGACGCTTTCGTCATCGCGGTCGCAGGCTCGGTTTCAGTCGCCTGCCTATCGGCATCAGCCCTGTTTTTACCCGGACCTGTTTTGAAAGTGCAAAATAGTCAAAAATCCGCTATCTTCAATAGGATGAGACACTTTTTTTATCAATATCTTTAAAGTGTTGTTCAGGGTTTGCCGTTAACCTGCCTAAGAATGGCTGGTTTGACGATGGACGACCATGCCTCTGTCATTGAAAACGAGAGACCAGTGATGGTGATAAAAAGAAGCTGTAAAAGAATAATGAATGGGCTGATTGCAGGGGTAGTGTTGGCCTTTGCGTCTAATGGACTGGCCGCAACGGATGCCAATGGGACGAGGGCCGATGCACGTATACTGATCGATATTTCCGGCAGTATGCAAAAGAATGATCCGCAAAACCTTAGACGACCTGCGCTCCGGCTGCTGGTAGGTCTGATGCCTGATGATGCCCGGGCGGGTGTCTGGACCTTTGGTCAATACGTCAACATGCTGATTCCCCTGGGACAGGTGGATGACGGTTGGAAGCGAAAGGCACGAGCCGAAGCGGCCAAAATCGCCTCTCCTGGGCAGTTCACCAATATTGAAGATGTGATCCGCCGCGCCAGTGCTGACTGGGAAGGCCCTGCAACCCTCTATCGACGCCATCTGATTTTGTTAACCGATGGTATGGTGGATATCAGTAAAAGTCCTAAGAAAAACGCCGCTTCCCGTCAGCGAATCCTTGAGGAGCTGCTACCGAAACTGAAAGCCCATAATGCTGAGGTGCACACCATCGCGTTGTCTGAACGCGCCGATCATGAGCTGATGCAGACCCTGTCCAAGGAGACCGGTGGATGGTATGAGCAGGTCAATGATGCCGAACAGCTGCAACGTATATTCCTGCGCATCTTTGAGAAGGTGGGGCGCCCTGACACGGTCCCACTAAAAGATAATAAGTTTATGGTGGATAGCAGTATCGAAGAAGTGACGCTGCTTGTGTTCAGAAAAGAGGGGGCTGAGCCTACAAAGGTGATTACACCGTCAGGCAAGGCGTTCGACGCCAAGAATGCCCCCAAGTCGGTCAGTTGGCACCGTGATCTTGGTTATGACATGTTGACCATCAATCGGCCGGAGACAGGTGAGTGGCGTGTGCAGGCGGCAATGGATCCAGACAATCGTGTGATCATTGTAACGGACCTGAAAATGTTGGCTACCAGTTTGCCCAGCCGCTTTGTGCTGGGAGAAAGTTTGCCGCTGTCAGTAAGTTTTGCCAATCAGGGTAAACCGATCACCCGTAAAGATTTTCTCGATGTGGTGGACATGCGCAGTGGTCACAGCGATGCCAATGGTGTCGGTGAGGAGCGACCGTTCTTTGATGATGGTAAAGAGGCGGATGAGACGGCAGGTGATGGCGTGTTTACCCTGGATGTGGGCGAAGGTCTCGCGGCAGGTAAAGTGGAACTGGTGATTACCGCCCAGGGAAAGACTTTTCAGCGCGAACAACGTCAGACATTTGAGCTGGCAGACCCGGTAAAAATGACAGTCACGCCGGACGGTCAAGGTGGCTCCGACCTGCTACTTAATCTGATTCCTGATGGCGAGATCGTGGAACTCGATAGTCTGGAACTGAATGCCGGCCTGGTATCAAAGACCGGTGAAGAGCAGCCCGTTATGCTATTGCCAGGGGCAGAGCAGGGGATGCGGGAGGCGAGGCTCTCACCAGCAAGCCTGCTAGGTGAGTGGAACCTGAGTGTTACCCTTAAAGGTAAAACCCGTGCTGGCTCGTCCCTTGATCTGACGCTACCTCCGGTCTTGATTGAGGGTGCAGCAACACCACCTCCACCACCTCCTCCAGAGCCTGAGCCGGTCGTAGAGGAGCCTGAGCCGCCGAAAGTCGAAACGCCAGAACCGCCCGCGCCTGAGCCGGCTGTGGTTGAAGAAGAGGATGATTTTCTCTTTCAGGTTATTCTATTTGGCAGTGCCAATCTTCTCCTGCTGATAATCGCTGGCGGGCTTTTCTGGTTCATGCGACGTCGGAAAGGCGAGTCTGATTTTAAAGTGGCCGAAGACGAAGTTGATGACGATGTTGAGCAGGAGGCAGCAGTCAAATGATCGAGGTAAGTAAGATTCTGTTACTGGTGCTGGGGGAACTGTTTTTCATCAGCGTCATCGTCGCACTGCTCTTTGTCTATCTTGCTTTTTCCAAACGCCAGCGTGACCGTGCGGCCGTCAAACAGCTGGTTGCCAGGATCAAGGAGGATAGTGATCGGCGTGAGCAGGAAACGCGCAAGGTAATGGGGGAACGATTCGGACTCGAAGGCGCTGTACTTGAAGAAGCGGTCAAAAAAATAATTCGTGAAGAGAAAAAGTTTTATCAGGTGCTAATCGATGTTTTCCTGAAAAGAAATACAGAAGCTGTACCCAATCTTTCAGTGGACTATGAGGGGTCGGTTGAAACCTATAGAACGCTGGAGATCCCCCGTAGTGGCTCTGCAGTCATTGCAGATTCGGCAGGGGATGGCGTCGATCCCGAAGAGATCATGCTTTTGAAAGAGGAGAATCAGCGGCTGGCTGATGAGTTGCAGGTTACCATGGATACCATGGGAAGAATGCTGAGTGAATACTCATTGATGTTTGCTGGCGGTTCTGAGGATGAACTTGATAAAGATAAGATGCGCGAGATGCTTGCTGCGGAAGCCCCTGTACCAGCTGATCCGTTGACTGATGAGTTACCCGCAGATGATGTTGATTTAGAAGATTTGAAGCCACCAGAGAGTGATGCTGGAGAGGTGCCGGTCGATGCCGAAGCCAGTACGGGGGAAGACGAAGACGAAGGACTGAAAGCGCTAGACGAAGAGCTGGCCAAGCTTGATCTCTCTGAAGACGGGCTACCCAGTGGTG
>JAPHUG010000230.1 GCA_026197195.1 Sedimenticola sp. | reverse complement strand
TTTGCCCACCTGCCCGCGCCGGCATTAACTGCTGAACCCTATCCTTAAGCCCCCCTTTGGTACAGAATTGTAAACACCATTCTGATGAGCCGCCTGCCCCTCTTTTACACACAACAGAAGGGCGTGTGCTGCTGTTCCCTGTTCCCGCTGGTGTTCTATTTTTGAGCCGGATCGGCCTGACTCAGATACTCAAACAGGGTTTGAAAACGGATTTTGTCTGGCTTCTCAAACACGGGATCATCATGACTGGGGGACTGCTCAATAATGGTTTCCCAATCACCGGCCTGGAGTGTTACATCAAGCATGGGGAAGGCTTCCTGCTCCTCAAGCGCCAGATGCTGTCGCTGCAACGCAATAAACTCCCGACCCTGAACCTCCAACTCATCACGAGACATCACCCCACCCTGGTAGATGTTTTCCAGGGAATGGCGGAAGGTGCGGGTCAGAGACGCCAACTCATGATGCTGTGTCATCAGACGATCCATCAATTCTGCCTTTTCGCCAACCAGAGGCTTGGCTACAGAGAAGATGACATTCTCCAGCGGATGATGACCCTGATCGGCATAGGCCTCCATGTACTCCAGCAACTCGATCTTGAGATCAAAATCGGACTCATGACCCGCCAGAAACTGGTCAAGTTGGGAGGTTAACAGATCAAGAATTTTCTCGAGATTTCTATGATCCCTGTGTAGTTTATCCAGTAGATAATGCATGGGATGTCTCCAAATAACAAGCTGATAAAATCTGTCTGGTATCGGTGTAAACGTCCGCTCCAGTTAATCTTTTCCGGGCATCCCTTCACTACTTTGCCGGTATGGCGGGTACGCGTCTGGTACCTCCGCCTCTTCAGCGGGGAAGGCTCCATCCTAACCTATCTTGAACGGCAGTTCCTCTCTATCAGGGTGACAACCGCTCTCTGCCCTTAACGCGGCGTCTCTTCATTCGTTGACGAGTGAATCGCGCTCGACACCCAGCCCCTTTGCTGTAGCAGGCGCCAGAACCAGCTACCTGCCGTTGACTGCCCGGTAAGAATATAATTCAGCGCATGTATATTCTGAAGCCCCCACTCCATGCGGTCACGGGCCGAATGCCGACCACAGAACAACAGATGATCACCCAGTTTAAGTGGGGTTTCATAGTCTGGCAACATGGTTCGCTGATCGCCCCGCTTGAGCAACAGTGGAATACAGGGGAGTGACTGTTCACGCATCCGTGGATCGGCCAGCAGATGCTTTAGGGTAACCGTCTGGCCTTGCGTCATGGCGCGGCAGACCGCCAGGGCCTCATCGGTTTCAATCGCCACTTCCCAGATTCCCGGACCTTCCGTTGTCACCAACGCACTAACCCGACTGACCAGTTCGCATGCCCACTCATCACTTTCATGTAATGCCAGACTGGTAAATTGATAAAGCAGCGGCGTCCCTAGCAACACCCGTATCCGATTGGCAATGATGGCACTGGCATGCATCACCATATCCGCCTTTACCGCATTGATAATCGACTGGTTCTCTTTCTGGTTTTGCCTGAGAATGACAAACAGCTCCGGCCGTAACTCCCTGGCCGTCATAATGATAGAGAGGTTATTGGCATCATTGTCGGTACCTGCCACCAACCCCACGGCCTCTTCAATCCCCGCCTCCAGGAGTGTCTTGGCCTCGGTTCCCCGCCCCAGTATGAAACCCTCTTCTGGCATACCTGTCACATCCGGCATCGCCTCGATGACAACCGGTTCAATGCCTTCCTTTCTCAAACGCTGACAGATCGCCTTGCCGAACCGGCCATAGCCGCAGACCAACCAGCGCCCTCCTGCCGGCGGATAGACAGGCTCCTCCAGGGCATAACCCCGTCCCCCGGTAAGCCACGCATGCAGCAGGTATAGCCCCGGTACCTGTAAGGCCGTTGCCAGATGAGTCGCAAAGGTATCGAATGGATTGATGATGTGATCGGTTCCAAAAGAGGCCATATTCTCTTCGATGTCATGAGAATCGGAACGACAGATCACCTTGATATCCGGGTGCAGCAACTTGCTGGTAATGGCAATCTTCAGATTAACTTCATTATCATTAGTGAGTGCCACAACGCCACGACACCGGGGGTGCTTCAATCCTGCCTCCTGAAGATGCAGGGGGATGGACGCATCACCCTGCAGCGCAGGTACATATTGCCGCAGGTTCTCCAGCTGCAGCATATTCACACGATCCGGATTGATATCAATCGCCACCACAGAGTGATCTCGTTCGGTCAGGGCATGAACCAGGGCACTGCCGGTTTCACCATAGCCGCAGACCAGGTAGAAGGCCTCACTCATCCGCTTTACACGCTTGGTGAACTTCCCCTCTGTCATCGCCTGCTGAAAGGTCTTGTCCTGCACCAGCGACAACACTGTACCGATCGCATAAATCCACACCACCACCGTCGTGTAGAG
>JAPHUG010000300.1 GCA_026197195.1 Sedimenticola sp. | reverse complement strand
ATTTAAATGACATGCTGATGGCATGTCCCTGGATTGAAGCACTATTTTTAAAGGTAATACAGAAATGACCATGAACATCTATTATGACAAAGACGCCGACCTCTCTCTGATCCAGGGTAAGAAGGTTGCTATTGTTGGGTACGGCTCACAGGGCCACGCCCACGCCAATAACCTGAAAGATTCAGGTGTCGATGTCACTGTGGCATTGCGCGCTGGTTCAGCCTCTGCCGTTAAGGCTCAGAACGCTGGTTTAAAGGTAGATACGGTGGAAAGCGCCGTGGCAGCTGCAGATGTAGTTATGGTTCTGACCCCTGATGAGTTCCAGTCTGTCCTTTATCGTGAACAGCTTGAGCCTAATCTGAAACAGGGTGCTACTCTGGCCTTTGCCCACGGTTTTGCCATTCACTACAACCAGGTGGTGCCACGTGCCGATCTGGATGTGATCATGATTGCACCGAAGGCTCCAGGCCATACCGTGCGTTCAGAATTTGAGCGGGGCGGTGGTATTCCAGACCTGATCGCCATACATCAGGATGCCAGTGGTAAGGCTAAGGATATTGCACTCTCTTACGCTTCTGCCATTGGCGGTGGTCGCACCGGTATCATTGAGACAACCTTCAAAGATGAGACCGAAACGGATCTGTTCGGTGAGCAGGCGGTCCTTTGTGGTGGTGCTGTTGAGCTGGTTAAAGCCGGTTTCGAAACCCTCACAGAAGCCGGTTATGCACCTGAAATGGCCTACTTTGAGTGTCTGCATGAGCTGAAACTGATTGTCGATCTGATGTATGAGGGGGGTATTGCCAACATGAACTACTCCATCTCAAACAATGCTGAGTATGGTGAGTATGTTACCGGCTCTAAAGTGATCAATGATGAGAGTCGTGCCGCCATGCGTGAGTGTCTGAAGAATATTCAGACCGGTGACTACGCCAAGCGCTTCATCTCTGAAGGTCAGACCAACTATCCTGAAATGACCGCCATGCGTCGCCTGAATGCCGCGCACGATATCGAGGTGGTCGGTGAGCGTCTGCGTAGCATGATGCCCTGGATCAAAAAGATCGTCGATAAGTCCAAGAACTAATCGATATCGGGCCTGATGAAAACCGTCGGCTGCCTCATGGCTAGCCGGCGGTTTTTTTTTGCCTGTTCAGGATACGAATCAGAACGGTGATGACTGTCTTTGAGGGCGAACTCACTCTATAATCAGGCCAATCTATCAGCCAGGAATGGAAAAAATGCCTGAGACACCTCAGCAGCAAAAACCGAGTCGCGGCATCTACCTGTTACCCAATCTCTTTACCACGGCCGCACTGTTCAGTGGTTTTTATGCGGTGCTGGCGGCAATGAGTGGCAAGTTTGAACACGCTGCCGTGGCCATCTTTGTGGCCATGATCATGGATGGTCTGGATGGTCGTGTTGCACGTTTAACCAATACCCAAACCGCGTTTGGGGCTGAATATGACAGCCTGTCTGATATGGTGGCTTTCGGCCTGGCTCCTTCATTGGTGATGTATGTCTGGTCTCTGAATCACTTGGGTAAACTGGGGTGGTTGGCTGCCTTCATCTATACGGCCGGTGCAGCACTACGGCTGGCTCGTTTTAATACCCAGGTTGGCACTGCCGACAAGCGCTATTTCCAGGGACTGCCCAGTCCGGCGGCAGCGGCGATATTGGCGGGTTCCGTCTGGGTGGCTGTTGAGTATCAGATCGAGGGGGCGGACGTTTCCCTGCTGGCGTGCTTTATTACCCTGGCATCCGGGCTTCTGATGGTCAGTAACGTGCGCTATAACAGCTTTAAGGAGATCGATTTCCGAGGCAAGATCCCTTTCATGAGCGTGGTGGTGATGATGCTGGTCCTGGCGGTTGTCATCAGCCAGCCGCCTACTGTGCTGTTTATCATTTTTATGGTCTATGCCATATCCGGCCCCGTGTTGACGCTACGCCATTTGCAACAGCGCAGGGCCGAAAGGAAAGCGGCACTACAAGCGGATGATGAGGAGCAGACAACGGACTGAGTGAGCCGTAGATGGGTGTCAATGGAAGTCAGTATGCCGGTCGTCACTTGGCAATTGGAAATCCTTGGGTTATATTCGACCCATATCGAGGATAGAATCTGAATGAACCCTGTTAACGCACAATTCGAATTCCAGGCTGCCGAACAGGCAGGTGGAACAGTGCGTCCCCTCCGCGCTCTATTACTACGCTCTCTGCTGCGACTACTGCCCTGTGGGGCATAGAAACGCACACGCCCTGGCGAGGGCTAACCACGCAGACAACACGAATTCTTAGACAGCACAAGACAATCCCTGCAATAACAGACGGGATATTCTTCGGGAGCGGATGATGAGCAACCCAGAAAAATTGTATATTTTTGACACGACTTTGCGTGATGGTGAACAGAGCCCTGGGGCCTCCATGACCAAGGACGAGAAACTGCGCATCGCCAAGGCACTGGAAAAGATGCGTGTCGACATTATTGAGGCCGGGTTTCCGATAGCCAGCCCGGGCGACTTTGATGCAGTACAGACCATTGCACGCACGATCAAGGATAGTACCGTTTGCGGCCTTGCACGTGCCCTTGAAGCCGATATTGATCGTGCCGGTGAGGCACTTCGTGACGCTAATTCAGGAAGGATTCACACCTTCATAGCCACTTCACCGATTCACATGGCGCAAAAACTGCGCATGACACCGGATGAGGTCGTTAAACAGGCGGTTTGGGCCGTCAAGCGGGCCAGGAAATTCACCGATAATGTCGAGTTTTCCCCGGAAGATGCGGGGCGTTCAGAGATTGATTTTCTCTGCCGGGTGATTGAGCAGGCCATTGATGCCGGCGCGACTACCATTAATGTCCCTGACACAGTGGGCTATAACCTGCCGCAACAGTTTGGTGAAACCATTCGAACCTTGATTGAACGCATCCCAAATTCAGATAAGGCGGTCTTCTCTGTGCATTGCCATAATGACCTGGGATTGGCCGTGGCCAACTCACTGGCCGCCGTTTCTCAGGGCGCCCGCCAGGTGGAGTGTACGATCAATGGCCTGGGTGAACGGGCCGGTAACGCTTCACTCGAAGAGGTGGTTATGGCGGTTCGTACCCGCCGCGATCTGTTCACCTGTGATACCACCCTTGATACGACCCAGATTGTTAACTGCTCACGACTGGTCTCAGGCATTACCGGGTTCCCGGTACAGCCCAACAAGGCCATTGTGGGGGCCAATGCCTTTGCGCATGAATCCGGTATTCATCAGGATGGTGTACTGAAGAATCGGGAAACCTATGAAATCATGCGGGCTGAGGATGTGGGTTGGTCACAGAATCGTATGGTCATGGGTAAGCACTCTGGTCGAAATGCCTTTCGCACTCGACTTGAGGAGCTGGGTATCAGCTTCGATTCAGAAGAAGAGGTCAATGATGCCTTCCGGCGTTTCAAGGATCTGGCGGATAAGAAGCATGAGATCTTTGATGAGGATCTTCAGGCCCTGGTCTCTGATGCCGGGTTCAGTGCAGAGAACGAACGGGTCAAGCTGATCTCACTGAAGGTCTGTTCTGAAACAGGCGAGATACCCACGGCGCGTGTCGTGCTCTCGGTCGATGAGAAAGAGATGTCCGGTGAAGCAACCGGAGGTGGTCCCGTTGATGCCGCATTCAAAGCGATTGAATCGATGGTCCAGACGGCATCGGAACTGCAGCTTTACTCGGTTAATGCCATTACCAGCGGTACTGATGCCCAGGGTGAGGTTACCGTTCGATTGCAGAAGAACGGCGGTATAGTGAATGGTCAGGGTGCGGATACCGATATCGTCATTGCGTCGGCCAAGGCTTATGTCAATGCGGTGAACAAGCTTGACCAGGAACACAAGGCTCATCCTCAAGGTCAGGTCTGATTGGATTGGCGACTGTAATGAAAGAGGGTGTTAGGCAGGCTTATCTGGAGGCGATGGGAATTCAGTCATGGCGCTCCCGTGATGCTTTTGCAGAGGCCTCCGTGTCGGCTGACTCAGAAATCGGGGAGATAGCTGAGTCAGCGGGCACGCTGCCTGCAGCTGCAGTAACACTCGATAGCCGTCGCCCTCAGGTTGAGCAGACATCTCCCGCGGTGAGTCATGATGGGCCTCCCGATTGGTTGGATGATATCCCCCTGCCTGATCAAGAGTATGCGGCTTCGACAGGACTGGATGATGTCACCGAAGGGGGGGGCACCGGTTTCGATCAGGAGGATGGCATCAGTCGGCTCGATTGGGGCCAGCTTGAAGCCAAAGTGGCCGCCTGCACCAAGTGCGAGCTACATCAATCTCGAACCCAAACCGTCTTTGGCGTGGGGCATCAAACCGCTGATCTGATGATAATTGGTGAGGCCCCCGGGGTTGAAGAGGATCGCAAGGGAGAGCCTTTTGTTGGTCGTGCCGGGCAGCTGCTTACGGCCATGCTGAGAGCAATCGGGCTTCAGCGTGATCAGGTGTATATCGCTAACATCCTAAAATGCCGACCTCCCGGTAATCGTGATCCGCGCGCTGAAGAGAGTCTGCAGTGTGCCGCCTACCTGCAGCGCCAGATAGCACTGGTCAATCCGAAAGTCATACTTGCGGTGGGTGCGGTTGCTGCCCGTAATCTACTGCAGAGTGATGAGGCTGTTGGTCGCTTGCGTGGTCAAACACACCATATAAAGGGTATCCCGGTCGTGGTCAGCTATCATCCCGCCTATCTACTCCGGTCACCGGATCAAAAGGCCAAGGCATGGCAGGATCTTCAAAAGGCCGCCAGCATCCTCCGGTGATGTTTAGAAGCGTAGCTAATGAGTGCCATACTTAAAGACCCATTGCTCAAAATGCGCCCGTTACGAGAGGATGACATCGATGCCATCATGGAGGTGGAGCGGCGTTGTTATGAGCATCCCTGGACGCCGGGTATTTTTAGAGACTCCATGAAAGTGGGCTACCACTGTTGGGGGTATTTCCTCGATCAACGACTGATTGGCTACGCCGTCATGTCCGAGGCGGCGGGAGAGGCCCACATTCTGAATATTTGTACCCATCCCGACCAGCGGGGACAGGGCCTGGCCAGGCGCCTGTTGACGCGTGTCATTACCCGTGCCAGAGAGCAGCAGGTGGATACGGTCTTTCTTGAGGTGCGTGCCAGTAACCGAATTGCACAGGGCCTGTATGAATCGCTTGGTTTCAATGAAATCGGGATACGACGCGGCTATTATCCTGCAGGAAAGGGTCGCGAGGATGCTATCCTTTT
>JAPHUG010000350.1 GCA_026197195.1 Sedimenticola sp. | reverse complement strand
TAGACCTGTGCCAGATGCTGGAAATCCAGGTGGGTATAGATCTCGGTGGTCCTCATATCATCTTAACCGAGCAGCTCCTGCACGGCTCGCAGGTCGCTGGAAGACTCCAACAGATGGCTGGCAAAGGAGTGTCGGAGCAGATGGGGGTGCAGGTTGCGATTGACCCCCTGTTTCAGGGCCCAGCGTTTCAGGCGCTGTTGAATGGAACGGGGCTGCAGGCGGGTACCCCGTTGACTGACAAACAGGGCGGCTTCATCCGGTTTGGCCACCGTGTCACGTACGGTTTTCCATGCGTCAATGGAGGCCAATGCCTTGCGACCCACAGGAACCCGCCGACTCTTCGCACCCTTGCCGACCACCTCCAGGGTGGCGTCCTGGGTGTCGATATCCTGGAGGTTGATGGAGACCAGCTCAGCCAGTCGCAAGCCGCTGGAGTAGAGCAGCTCCATCATCGCCAGGTCCCGCTGTTCCAGTGCGTTATCGGGCGAGGCGTCCATCAGGTTGCCCAGCAGGTCGGCGTCCAGGGTATCGGGTAGGTGTTTGTCGGATTTCGGTGCCCGTATGCCGTTGGCCGGGTTGTGGTCGGCTTGCCCCTCACGCATCAGGTAGTGGAACAGTGAACGCAGGGCGGACAGCTCTCTTTGCAGGCTCTTTCCCGAGATACCGCTGCGGTGGCGCTGGGCGATAAAGGCTCGGGTATGATGGGGGGTCAGTTCGTTCCAGCGGGTGACCTGCTGCCCCTGGCACCAGTCGATGATCCGCTCCAGATCGCGGCGATAATTGGATAGGGTGTGTGGCGAGAGCCGCTTTTCGTAGCGCAGATGGTGAGTGAAATCATTCACCCCCTGAAGCAGTGGCTCTGGCTGTTGCATCAACTACCGGGTTCCGACACCACCTCCAGTGTCTTGCTGACTATCTCACCCAATCGGATCAGGTAGTCGGTACCCATGCCGGGGTGGAAGCGGTGGATGCTGTGACTGCCGATGGCCAAGATACCCAGCAGGCCATCGGCCTTGATCGGGATCAGGGCCGTGGAGGTGATATCATCAGCTTGCGGACCAAACAGGTATTTCAGCTGTTTTTCCGAGAAGCGGCCACAACGGGGTTTTCCGCTGTCTAAAAATTCTCTGAAGCCATCCAGATCAGGATTGCTCTCGGGGTCGGCCTCACTGGATGAGTAGAGATGGAGTTCTACCGCCTCGGCCCGAAAATCATCGTGCAGCAGATCCTGCAGTGTGTTGATCACCTCATCAAAGTCGCAGCACTCTATCAGTTTGACCGTGAGGTGGTGCAGGCGATCATTCAGTAGCTCGTTCTCACGGGCGATAGCGACAAACTCTTCCAGCTTCTGGTGGTTCTGTTCGGCCTGTTCACGCAGGGCCAGCACTTGACGCTCAATGAGTGAGACCGCATCCCCACTGGAATGGGGAAGGTCCAGTTTGCACAGTACTTCGGGATGGCGCTGAAAAAAATCAGGATTTTTATTCAGGTAATCAATCAGCACCTGCTCTGTTTCAATGAAGTCATCTGTGCGTTCAGACTGTGGACTCATAAATCGATACTTCCTTCAAAAACCGTTGTCGCCGGACCCACCATCAAGACAGGCGCGCCCCTTTCCGACCACTCTATCATAAGCGCACCACCGGGCAAGCAGACCCTGACCCTTTTGTTAAGCAGTCCGCGAAGCTGACCGGAGACCACGGCCGCGCAGGCCCCGGTACCGCACGCCAGGGTTTCGCCGACCCCCCGTTCATAGACCCGAAGACGGATCTCATCACGGGATATGATCTGCATAAATCCGGCATTCACTCGTTGGGGAAATTGGGCATGCTGTTGCAGTGCTCTGCCGATCTGTTCAACGGCAGCCGTTTCGGTACTCTCCACCACCATCACGGCATGGGGGTTTCCCATGGAGACGGCCCCCAGGCGAACGGTTTCACCCTCAATATCAACGGTGTAGTCCGGGGCTTCGGTCTCCGCAATGAAGGGTATTTCAGCCGGTGCCAGAACAGGCGGGCCCATGTTGACCCGGACCTGACCATCCGCTTCCAGGTGGAGTTTGATAATCCCGGCGTTGGTTCCGACCGTAATCTCAGATTTATCAGAGAGCCCTTTGTCATGTATATAGCGCGCAAAACAGCGGGCACCATTTCCACACTGCTCCACTTCATCGCCGTCGGCGTTAAAAATGCGGTAGTTGAAATCGGTGTCAGGCAGGGAGGGCGGCTCTACCAGGAGGATCTGGTCACAGCCGATACCAAAATGGCGATTCCCTATAAAGCGGAACTGCGCTGCGGTCAGTTGCAGGGGCTGGCTAAAGGCATCCAGTACGACAAAGTCGTTACCGAGGCCATGCATCTTGGTGAATGCATAACGCATGACCGGTGTTACTTCTTATCCTTGGCTTCTTCCTGCTGCTGCTCAGTGGCGGGGTCCGGTAGATAGAGCGGACCCTTCTGTCCACATGCGGAGAGCATACTGCTTGTGCCAAGCACAAGAACAACGAGCCAGAAAAGGTAGCGTAACCAGCAGAACATGAATAATTGCTCCGAAAAATGTTTCTATTCAGGGCATTGTAACCCTGCGCAGCGTCAAACCCAACGCTTATTGATTTGAGCCCAACTCAGCGATTAAGTTTAAGGCGTGCCTGGTTTAGTCGGCCTTCCAGTCGTTTCTTGAATTTGAGCAACTGTATAGTGGTGTTGCCCTCATCACTGTCGACGCCGGAAAGCTCAAGTCCGGTTAGATAAATCGGGTAGGCCTTCTGGCCTATACGCTGATCCAGCAGATGGCTCGCAACGGCACTGTAGAGGCCGGCCCCATACTGTAGTGAGCTGAACTCTTTATTGCCACAAACCAGGAGATGGGGTGATTGATTCAAATCCAGGCCTTCACTGATCAGTCTCAGCTCCATGTAACTATCGGGCAGGCGGTGGCGAGGCGGTGTGCGGGGTTCTGCGCTGAACTGGCCGATGCGGTCACGCTGAAGTTGATAAAACTCAGGGGCATCCAGTAGGTAACGGTGACTGGCCTGCTCGGTATGCAGGCTGCGAGCAAGTTGCAAGCCTTTCAGGAAGCGTTGTTGCTGCACCAGCAGGTAGTGCTCATCGGCTTCTTGCATCTGCTGATAGAACAGGGAACCCTGCTCGTCAACGATGTATAGATCTGTTTGGCCTGCCCGGGTGTGGTAGAAGACCTGGATAACCCCGGCACGATTCAACTGCATGATACAGGGTAGCGGACTTTCGACCAGCGTCTGGCTGTCGATATAGGTCTGCCGATAGCGCCGTGACGGTTCAGCGAGGAGATCCATCACTTCCGCCTCACCCGACATGGGGAAGTGGGAGAACTTCTCGTTTTGGTGATGGATCATGTAGAAATCATCATCAATCTGCAGAAGATAGCGGCTGTCGAGCTTGGCTGGGCCCTGGAAGAAGCAGTTGGCTATCTCGTTGAATAGCTTCTCCACTCGCTTGGCGGTACTCCCGCCTCGTACCGAGGCAAAGCTGTGTGCGGTTACCTCGGGGGGCGGTTGCTTGCTGCCTGAGGTGAGGCTCATACGCAGAAAATGACACAGTGAATTGAGCAGACCTGTGGTCCCGGTATGCTGGGTCACCAGCGTTTCACCCCAGCTGGTGGTAATCAGCTGTTCTACGGTTAAAACCAATGAGGTGTGGGCGGAACCGAAACTGAGCGGGTCACAGCGATCCGTGGTGAGCTGTTTGCCCAGCTTGGCCAGATGCGCCATGGGATCGATGCCGGTATTGATAAACAGGGTGCAGGAGAGGGCATAGGGGGGACGCTTCAATCGCTGCATGGGGACCGACTCAACCTGTTGCTGAGGATTGAGGGTGTTGAGTGTGCCAAGTA
>JAPHUG010000187.1 GCA_026197195.1 Sedimenticola sp. | reverse complement strand
TATGCCAAGGCCACCGATATTCAAAAGCTGCTGAAGAGTGAAGGAAATCAGCTTTTGACGCCTGAACGAGGGAACGTCAGTTTTGATGAGCGGACCAATACGCTCCTGGTCAGGGATACGGCAGCCAAGCTGGATGATATTCGACGCCTGATTAATCGGCTGGATATTCCGGTCAGGCAAGTGCTGATTGAATCCCGCGTTGTCATTGCCAATGATGATTTTGCGAAGGATATTGGTGTGCGCTTTGGTATGAGTACCCACCTTAAGGCAGATGGGAATTTCCTCGATATTGGTGGTACGCAAGAGGGTTATTTAGGGGGCACCTCAGGATTACACGAGGGTACGATCGAGACGCCAGCAGGTTCTGGGCAGGATGGGTTGATGGTCAATTTGCCTCAGACACTTAGTAGCTCACGAGGCGGTGCGCTCAATTTCATTGCGGGAAAAGTGGGTTCCTACCTACTCCAGCTGGAACTTTCTGCTATGCAGCAGGAAGGCAAGGGTGAAATTGTATCCAGCCCAAGAGTGGTGACCTCTGATCAAAAGACGGCCGTGATCAAACAGGGCGTTGAGGTACCCTATCAGGAGGCCAGCTCAGGTGGCTCAACCACTGTTTCGTTCAAAGAAGCCGTATTAAAACTTGAGGTCACCCCGCATATCACGCCGGATGACCGAATCATCATGGATCTCAATATTACGAAGGATAATCCTGACTTCTCCCGCTCGGTGTTGGGTGTACCGCCGGTGGATACGCGTGAGATAGAGACCTCGGTTATCGTGGAAAATGGTGAAACGGTGGTTCTGGGTGGTGTATTTGAACGCACCGAGACCCGCAGTAAGGAGCGTGTCCCGTTCTTTGGTGATCTGCCTTATGTTGGTTTTATGTTTAAGCAAGAGCTTCGTAAGGATGAGAACAAAGAGTTGCTGATCTTTGTGACGCCGAAGATTCTTAAGGAGACACTGACGGCTCGCTAAGCTCAAGGGCCGTCATCAAACAAGAAGGGCCTGTCGATCGATAGGCCCTTCTTGTATTTAGGGTTGATACTCAGCGTTATTACCCAGAACATTGCCCTGACATTCTATGAAGATTACTATTCACAGTAATGTGGTCCCATTTTCTGTGAATCTAAAGCATGGTGCGCGTCGTACAATATGAATCTCCCTAGTAATATATTTCTTGTTGGCCCGATGGGGGCTGGTAAAAGCACTATTGGTCGTCAGGTCGCTTCACTTCTCGGGCTTGATTTTGATGACACGGATCATGAGATTCAGCGTCGTACCGGTGTGGATATACCCACTATTTTTGACTTCGAGGGAGAAGAGGGTTTCAGAAAGCGCGAATGCGCGGTCATCGATGACCTGACCCAACGAGGGAACCTAGTTCTGGCAACAGGGGGTGGTTCCATCTTAAATGCCGATAATCGTCGAAACTTGAGTAGCCGTGGTTATGTAGTCTATCTCTATTGCAGTCCCGAGCAGCAATATGAGCGGACACTCAGAGACCGAAGTCGCCCTTTATTGCAGACGGAAGATCCCTTGGGGACTTTGCAGGCCCTGATGGATGTGCGCGACCCCCTCTATCGAGAGGCTGCCGACATTGTCATCACCTCGGAAAAGCGCAGTGCATCATCGGTTGCGAATGAAATAGTCAAAAAACTTCGATCTGAATAGTCTAGCCATGCCATCGCCAGCCACAAACCTCAGGCGATCCAAATTAAGAGGAACATTTCGTTCAGTCTAATGAAGAAGAACCCCAGCTGCACTTTAACGGTCAATCTCGGTGAGCGATCTTACCCCATTTATATCGGCTCGAATCTTCTGACCGATCCGGCATTTTACCGCCCCCATGTCAAAGGCCAGCAGGTCCTGATAGTGACCAACACCACCGTCGAGCCCCTCTATCTGGACGCGGTGAAATCAGCGCTTCAGGATTATCAGGTAGAATCGGTCGTCCTTCCTGATGGTGAGCAGTACAAAACGCTGGCGGTCTGGCAAAACATCATTGATTCATTGCTTGAAAATCGTTTTGATCGGCGCTGTACCGTAATTGGTTTAGGCGGTGGGGTTGTGGGTGATATGGCGGGCTTTGCCGCTGCCTGTTATCAGCGGGGTGTCTATTTTATACAGATTCCAACGACGCTGTTGGCCCAGGTTGACTCATCTGTTGGAGGAAAAACAGGTGTTAATCATCCCCTGGGAAAGAACATGATAGGTGCTTTTTATCAGCCCCAATGTGTCATTGCGGATATAGAGACCCTAACAACACTGGATGATCGACAGCTTTCCGCAGGCCTTGCGGAGATTATCAAGTATGGGCTTATTGGTGATCTGTCGTTTTTCGAGTGGCTCGAGCAAAACATGGAGGGTCTGTTGGCACGTGATCATGCCTTGCTGGCCTATGCCATTGAGCGCTCGTGTAAAGATAAGGCAGCGGTGGTGGCGGCTGACGAGCGGGAAGCCGGAAATCGCGCCTTACTGAATTTGGGGCATACCTTTGGGCATGCCATAGAAACCGGCGTTGGCTATGGTGAGTGGTTACATGGCGAGGCCGTGGGGGCGGGTATCTGTATGGCGGCCGACCTCTCACACCGGCTGGGGTGGCTGGCGTTAGCCGACCTGCAGCGGGTGGAGGCCTTGATTAAAAAGGCCGGACTACCCATCTATCCTCCTACCTCAATCGATGCTGATCGTATGATGGCTTTGATGTCGGTGGATAAAAAGGTATTGGAAAGCAAAATCAGACTGGTGTTGATGAACAAGCTGGGCTCTTCCGTGGTTACAGACACATTTGAGCCGGAGGCACTAAAGGGAACCCTGCATGAATATGGAAGAGCGATCAGCTGAAGCTGTCGATAGCGCTGTACCATATCTTCAGCAATTCAGAGAAAAAGTTCGAGGATCAGACGACCCGTTTTTTTCCACGCCTGAATTAAGGCAGCGCTTGGATCTGTTGCGTCATCTCACGGATAACAGTGAAAAGGTGCTTCTGGTAAAAGGCGTTGAAGGTGCGGGCAAATCAACTTTGCTGGAACAGTTTAAAAGAGACTCACGGGAAGAGTGGGATCTATGCTGTTTTGATGCCAGCCCGACCTTCCATCCGGACCAGTTGTACTCACGTCTGTATCGTCGTTATGGATTGACTGATCAGGCCGACCTGACGGTTGAACAGCTGATTAAACGCTTTGAATTACTGGTTGCGGCAGCCAGAAAGGCGGTCATTGTGATTGATGATGCGCATCTGTTACCTGTGGCAACCCTGATAGCCCTGTTTCGTCTTTTTGAGCGCCGTCCCGGAAATCGTGCGCTCATCAGGATTGTGTTATTTGCTTCCCCCGATATAGTCAATCAGTTTCAAACACCGCAATTGCAGGCGATGAATCTGCAGTCGATCCAGTCTCTCGAGATGCCCCTTCTGGACAGTAAGCAGTCTGAATCCTTTGTGCATTTTTTACTGGATATATGGAAGGTAACGGGGCATGTAAAGCTGTCCGGAGGGAGTCTTAATCGTTTACAGCGTGACTCGAATGGATTACCCGGAAAGATAGAAGCCCAGCTCCGCTTGATATTTTCTGATGCGTCCTCGCAAAAGAAGCGGGCAGGGAGTGCGGATGAACAGAAAGCGATTCCTGTGGCGAAGGGGTTGTTTTCCGATCTGCCTAAACCCGTGCTAGTTGGCATAGGTCTGTTAGGCTTTGTCTTGCTCCTGACCCTGGTTTTCCAGAATGAGATAAACAGCCTGTTTGAAGAAGCAGATCATCTCCAGGAAGGTGTCGGGATTCAGCCTTCTGAAGGGACGGAAGCAAGGTCTCTGAAGCTTCCTATACCCGCCAATGAAAAGCCGCCACTGAAAACAGTTCCGCAGATTGCGGCAACAAATCAAGCAGTGATGGATGAGCCAAAAAGTAGTGATCAAAGTTTCGACTTGCCTGCGATATCAAAACCTGAGCCTATGCTGAACCTCAATGATGCAGAGGATGATCAGGCAGAGGGGCAGCCTGTCACTGATACCTCTGTGGTAGATGATGCGGCGCAGCCTATGGCGCTTGCTGAGGTGATTACTCCACCACCAGGTGAGTCGTCTGCTCAGAAGCAAGCTGAGGTGCGTCTGGAGGCACAGACAGTTGTTGGCCAAAAGCCCCTGGAGCAAGAGAACTCAGAGCCAGCCCCGGAGCCGATACGGAGTGAGCCTCCCGCTCCGTCAGAGCGCACTTTCGTGGCGGCAAAACCTGTGGTCGTAAAAGAGCCGGTGGCTTCTGCTGCCAGCCCTCGGCGGGAATCATGGTTGCTGGCGCAGGCACCTGAGGCCTATACACTTCAGTTGATTGGCCTAAAAGATGAAGTGGCGGCAAAACGCTTTATTGAGCAATACCGGTTGACAGGTGAGGCGGCCTACTTTAAGTCGATACGTTCGGGCGTGGCGTGGTACTCCGTTCTCTATGGCCACTATCCGGATAGGGCTGCGGCAATCAAGGCGCGAAGCACGCTTCCTGCCGCGTTGCGAAAGCGTGATGTTTGGCCGCGCAGCTTTGCCTCGGTGCAGGCCACTATTAAAAACTAATGGGATTGTAATACCCATTTTCCGCGCTGCACTATTCATAGTCTTTCCGTTTGCTAAATTGCTAGCCTAACAAGGCATTTTCCATTATCCTGCAGGGTTCTGTGCGGCCGGAAATGCTTGCAAGGGTATTTCCCCAGCCATTTTGGACGAACCTCGGAGATCGGTTTTCCGGGCATTACGTCCACGTTTACAACGGGTAGAGAGCAGTTGTTGCAAATTTCTGCCCCGATCAGATGAGGTTTACGATGGGCCAAGGCGCTTTGCCAACGAAGCAGGGACTGTATGATCCCCGTAACGAACATGATGCTTGTGGCGTCGGTTTTGTCGCTA
>JAPHUG010000295.1 GCA_026197195.1 Sedimenticola sp. | reverse complement strand
AGTTACTACCTCTCTTTGGCTTTGACCTCTGGAGGCTTCGAGGTGACCTATGATCAGTTGAATCATCAGGGTGAGCCTTATGAGCAGAATGAGATGTTTGCAGCCACCGCTGCCCTGAAGAATACAGGGCAATGGCTGCATCTGAATAGTTTGTCGCGACCGCAACGCATTGGCCCTGGTGAGTTTGCGCCAATTGTGGCCTGGGTGGGCAGTGAGAGCCTTCAGCTGTTCAAAGATCCAGGCATGGATGGATGGTGGCGGGTGCAACGACAGAATGGGACCCAGGGATATCTCTCGGTAGTCGATTTGCCTGAATACATAAACGAGGAGAGAAAATGATTCATCGCTTGTTCATCCTATTGGCTGCATGGTTGGCGATCGTCCCGACTGCCTGGTCTGTCAATCAGACCACATTGAAAGAGGCCCGGGCCGGAGATTCTGAAGCGCAGTTTTCGCTGGTGACGCAGTATTTCAGGGAAAAGAATCTTGAGGAAGGGGCCAAATGGATGCGGCGAGCGGCCGATAGTGGACATGCCAGGGCTCAGTTTGGGCTTGCCGAGCTGTATATCCGTGGGTTTGCTGGATTACCCAAGGACCCTGGGCTGGCAAAACAGTGGGCCACCCGTGCCGCGGAGCAGGAACTGGTGGAGGCGCAGATGTTCCTGTCACAAGGAGAACACAAGGGTGTGTTCGGAAAGCCCGATGACAAAGCTGCCCTGCGCTGGCTTGAGCGGGCTGCAGGTAATGGTGATCAACAGGCGCAGTTCATGTGGGGCATGGCGCTGATACAGGGGCGTGATGTTAAACAGGATAAGGATGCTGGCGCCCATTGGTTGCTGCAGAGCGCACGCAAAGGACACAAGCAGGCGATCTTGGGTTTGGCATCCAGCTACTTTAATGGCGAGCTGACACCAAAGAACCCGATGATGGGTGTCTATCTGATTCGGGTAGGTGTGGAGTACAAGTTGCCTGAGGCGGAGAAAGCCTGGGCAGCGATGCAGAAGCAGGACGAAAAGGGTACGGCCAGCATGGATCGGCTGGTCAGAAGTGACAAGCGGGGCTGGGGTTCTATTGTTGATGGAACTCAGCTCGGTATTGATCAGAGCGATGATGACACGGAGAGGCAGATCGCCGAGGTTGCCCAGCTCTGGTTGAGCGGAAAGGGGTTGGTCAAGGATGCAGATCACGGCATGCAGTTATTGAACCGTGTTGCATTTGGTGCTGAGGCTCCTGCACCTTTCGAACGTTTGCGTATGACGCCGCTGCGTACCCAAAGCAGCCAACTCTTGGGTCGCTACTACGAAGCCAAGGGTGACAGAGCGCGCGCCCTTTATCACTATCTACGCGCGGCTGCGGGAGAAGATAGTGAAGGCCTGCAACGGCTCTGTGAACTCTCCGGCTTGATTTATAATAAAAAGACCGACAGCTGTGACATCAGCGTTGCAGACCCTGGGATTATCAAGGCACAGATTCAGATGCTGGAGCAGTGGGCCGTGCTGGGTGTGGGTGAGGCCTTCCGGCTACTGGCGGATCTGCACATGCGTTCTAAAAATAACCCTCAGTATGAGATAGCCCATAAATGGTACTGTGCGGGTGAGCGACACCTGAAGCTGCGTGGGGTTGTCGGTACGGCTGTGCTGAAGGAGTTGTCCAGCGCCGATGATTATCGCAAGGGCGAACGGCTAGCCTTCGACTGGCTTCAGCTGCATCCCCGGGATAAGCAAGATAAAGAGATGGAAGTCGCGGTGCTCAAGCAACGGGGTGAGGTGTGTCGTTGAGCAGTTGATCGAGATCGATAATGGCCGGATAGCGCCAGCTGATTTCAGGACTATCCGGACCCAGCGCGAGTTCTCCCTCGCCCATATTCTGAATCAGTCGCAGGTGAGGATAGCGGGGTAACAATCTGGCTAGTGATTGGAGTAGCGCTGCAATATGTTCTGCATCCCGTGTCAAATCATTGTAAGCACCGCCATAGGGCAGTCGCAGCCAGATGGTCTGTTGCTCAGTCATGTTGACATAATAGAAGGCATGGCTATTTTCGCCGTAGCCCCAGAAACCATAATAGAAATAATTATCCGAAGGATGAATCAGGTAATCCTCTAGCTGTTCGGGTATCAGACAGGGTGACTGGCCCGATGGGATGTTGCCGACAAGCAGCCCCGTCTCATCCATGGGTTGCAGGGGCAGATTGGGAAGCAGGGCATTCGGCAATATCATACCGAACCGTTCTTGCATCAGCTTAGCCAGATCGGCGGGGCGGGGCTGTGCGTCTTCGAGTTGCGCCAGTACCTGCTCCATCGCGGCATCCGGTTTGCCATTGCCCAGTAGCCGGAAATTTAAGTAGCGGTGTCGGATCTCCCCCTCTCCTGATGGGCTATTCTCAAGCCACATTAATTCACCCGACCAGTGATTGCCTCGACGTAATCGTGTTCCTTGCTCAGTGACCTGGTCTGCCCGATAACCCGTCCCATCAATTCGGCTTGAGATGTCGAGGGGGATGGGGTTGGTCTTAATATGAAGCTTGGGCATCCACATCCAGCCGTCCCTGGATTTTCGATAGGGCATCGCCTCATAGATCAGTTGCAACAGCGCAGGTACTGTCAGTAAGAGGAACACTACGGTATCAATCTCCCACAGATCGATATAACCGGTTGGTCGGTTTAGTCTGCCAAAGAGTGTGTCAGCGGCGAATGCCAGAGGAAGCAGATAGAAGAGGTAGCGCATGCCGGCTTACTCGTTAGGGGCTAGGCGGGTTATTCCGATTACCTGAAGCGGGTTACAGGCCCCTTCGCTAAGAGTCTGAAGTCGCAGCTGATAGTGTGCGCCGATCTCTGGGACATCTGAAAAATGGGAGCGCTCAAGCGTGATCGCTCCTATCGAATCGGTCAGCAATTGCACCTCGCTGCTGGTGGCGGCTATCACCTGTGCGGGGGTCGCCAGTGGGGTATAACGGCAGGAGCCGCCACTCATGGCCTGGCTTGCCAAGGGAAGAAGCAGAAAGAGCAGGGGCAAGGCAGTGCGTTGCATTACGTTCCTGGTTCAGTTTATTATTGGATTGTTGGGAAAGGGATATAGGTGTTACTGCGTATATCCTGACAAGCCCCTTTTCATCAGCGGGAAGATTATCAGTATCATCTGTGAGTGCTCAATACCTTATTTGAGGTATGGCGTAGTTATTGATGCGTCAGCGGGAGTGACTCCCGGTTATAACCATAACCGGGAGATCATCAGGATGGATCAGTTTAAGCTTCCAAGTAGTTCTTGAGCCGTTTTTGCCAGTTCACTCTTTTCATCGATTGAGATGGCGCGTTTAAGATAGGCCTTGGCCTGCTGTGTTTCGCCCTTCTTGTTCAGGGCGTAACCCAGGTGATAGACAATTTCCTGGTTTTTCGGTGCGAGTTCTGCGGCCTGTTTGAGTATTTCTGTGCCGGTCTTGAAGTCACCCTGCTGAACCAGTATCCAGCCATAGGTATCAATAATCTCTGGTCGCTTGGGTGCCAGCTCATAGGCACGCTTGCCTACTTCCGTGGCTCGTTTGTCGCCTTTGGTTGAATAGAGCCAGGCCAGGTTGTTCAGGGCGATAATATTATCCTTATCCGCTTTGATTACCTTTTCATACTCAGTAATCGATTCATCATGACGCCCCTGTCCAAGCAGCATCATGCTGAGACTGAGCTTGGGCTGTAACTGCTGGGGATTTTTTTCAACCCAGTCACGTAACATGCTAACGCCTTTCTCGGTATCACCCATGGCCACATACTGGTTGGCAAGGAGAATGGCTACCTTCTCTGATGCCTGCATATTAAAAGCCTTCTCATAGAGCGGGATGGCCTGCTTGGGCTTGTTTTGGAAGGCATGGGCGGTGCCTTCAAATTCAAATCCGATCGACTGCTCCGGCAGGGCTTTCTGGATGGCCTGCGCATGGGAAATGGCAAGGTCTAGATTGCCAGCGCTGAGCTCAAGGCCGTATTGGCCAATCATTGCGGGGACATAGCCCGGGTTGGCTTCCAATGCCTGTTTATAGCTCGCTCTGGCATCATCCAGTTGTTTGGCGGCCTGTTGTGCATTTCCAAGCATCTGCAGTGATTCTGCGTTCTTTACCAGATCTACCAGGCGCTTGAATGTGGTGACTGCATTGATGGCATCACCCGCTGCGAGTTGCACTTTGCCATGCATGGCCTGGGTGGCAGGCTCTTTGGGGAATTCCGTTGCAAGTTGGCTGGTCAGTCGCAGTGCCTTGAGTGGTTGGCCCTCTGACAGATAGCCCTGGGCGAGGATAAGCCCAGGCCGGCTGCTTTTTGGTTCACCGTTATGAGCCTGTTCAAGCAGTTGATTCACCCGACCCTGGTCACCTTTGCGTTTTGCCAGGTCAGCGAGACCCATCAAGATGGTAGAGTTTTTTGGAGATTTTTTAAGCGCCTTGTTCAGATACTCGGCAGCCAACTCTGTGTTCTCCTTTTGGATAGCCAGGCGCGCGAGATTGGCATAGGCGGTGATAAAGTTTGGATCGACCTCCAGTGCCTTTTTAAAACGCTGCTCAGCTTTTTCTGTTTCTCCCGATATCAGGTAGGCCAGGCCGGT
>JAPHUG010000160.1 GCA_026197195.1 Sedimenticola sp. | reverse complement strand
TTCAGCACCTCTACCGGTTCAGCGGTAAACTTTTGTGCGCCAAAATCGGCTTCGAGCCGTTTCAGACCCTCGGTGACCGCCCACTGATACATTGGATAATCGAGGCGCAGGCCGAGTTGTGCCAGCATTTGAGAAACCCGGACCTCTTCCAGCGATTCAATCACGATCACCGGGGTGTGTGAGGTTAAAATGAGCTCAAGATCGTGCAAGTCTTTCATGAACGTTCCACTGTTTTTTATGGACTGATGGTGTTGTTATAGTTTCGTAGACAGCATTTTCAGTCTGGCATTGTGCGGTAATGCGGTGGACGGTTCAATTGTCCATTATCAAAGCGTGATAGGGTGTTATAGCTTAAGCTGAAGACGTTGCAGCCTTAGAGCGCTGCGTGGTGTGGCGCGAAAGGGTCGTCACGTTTTGTGGTGGCCACAGGCAGCAGGGTCTGTGCGCGGTTTATTAAACAGAAGGGTGGATGGCGTTTGGACCTCTCGATACCACTGGCGTTTACTGTAGGGTTGTTTAGTGCGGTGCACTGCATTGGTATGTGTGGCGGCATCATGGGCGCGCTCAGTTTCGGGTTGCCCTCACCGCTGAGGCAGAACAACGCGCGTTTTTTTAGCTTTCTGCTGGTTTATAACAGTGGACGGATTTTGAGCTATGCCCTCGCCGGGGCACTGATTGGTTTTCTGGGGAGTGCCCTGCTGGACTTCTTGGGGCCGGGTCAGGGGCATCGTTGGCTACAGTGGTTTGCGGCGTTCATCATGGTCTTGATCGGTCTGCATATTGCCGGATGGCTGCCAAGATTGGCACAGATTGAGCGGATAGGGGCCCCCTTATGGCGCCTGCTGGAGCCCTTCGGGCGGCGCCTGATGCCGGTTCAATCCATGCCCCAGGCGCTCGTCTATGGCGTGGTGTGGGGGTGGTTGCCTTGTGGTCTGGTCTATACCATGTTGATCTCAACGGCCACCAAGGTGGGACCCCTGGATGGTGCGCTTTATATGGCATCATTTGGTCTGGGTACACTGCCATCTGTCATGGCGACCGGCCTGTTGGCGGGTCGGCTTTATCGTTACGCACAAAATCCTTATTTGAAGGTCGTGGTTGGGTTGATTATTATAGTGATTGGATTGCTAACGCTTTGGTTCCCTGAATTGCTGGATGTGACCGCCTATCAGCGGACACCCATTGGAAGTGAGTGATACGGCTATGAACACTGGAAAAATGATTGGACATGCACCGGTCTTTACCCGGGTGGTGAATGCGGCCCGCATGGTCGCGGCAACCGATGTTACGGTGTTGATCAGTGGTGAACCCGGAACGGGCAAGGCTCTTCTGGGGCGGGAGATTCATCATGCCAGTCCACGTGCGGCGGGCCCCTTTCAACTGATCGGCTGTGCCGGGGTGGATGAAAAGGCACTTGAAGCTGAGTTGATGTCAAGCCATGCCGGCTCCACACTCTATCTGGATGAAGTAGCTGATCTGGGCCTGGAGGCTCAGGCCAAACTGCTGCATTTTATGGAGGCCGTAGAAACAGGTCGAAGCGGTTATCCGAATGTTCGGATTCTGGCATCCACCTGCAGTGATCTTCTAAAGCTGCAGCAGGCTGGGCGGTTCCGTGAGGATCTCTACTATCGTCTGCATGTGGTGCCTATCGCCCTGCCATCCCTGCATGAGCGGACGGATGATATTGTGCTGATGCTGAAACAGTTTACGGCCGATCTGGCTCGTCGGCACGGACGCAAGGCCCCGCGTTACTCAGTGACGGCAAGAAATCTTATCAAGCAGTACCGTTGGCCGGGTAATGTGCGCGAGTTGCACAATTTCTGTGAGCGCATGGTGATTTTGATGGCAGGTGCCATCGTTCAGACCACTGACATGCCGGTAGAGATCCGGCGTGACGCCTCCTCCGCCAGCAAAGAGTCACTGTTTACCCTGCCGGAAGGGGGTATTGATCTGTTTACCCTGGAGGGCGATATGATTCGCCAGGCGATTGGTATGAGTGGTGGTAACCGCAGCAAAGCGGCTCGTCTGCTGGGGCTGACCCGGGATACCCTGCTCTATCGCATACAAAAGCATGCCATCGAATAAGGTTGCCTGTTCTCTATCTCGTCATCAGCCCTGCTTTATGCAGGGCTGATGCGTTATGGATGAGTGAAATCAGAGCCAGCGCTCAACAATTCGGATGCCGGTATCTTCCGGTGAGTTGCGGATAGCAAAGCCGAGTCGTCGCATCAATGAGAGCATCCGATTGTTATCTGACAACACCTCCCCTTCTATCATGCGAATACCCCGGGTGCGTGCGGCTTCCATCAACGCCTCCATGAGGCGAGACCCAATGCCCATGCGCCGTTTGGTGTCCAGCACCGCCAGGGCAAATTCACAGGACAGGCTGTCGGGGTTGACGGTATAGCGGGCCACGCCCAATTGAGTACGTTTGCCATCCTCAGTAATGACGGCGATCAGTGCCATTTCACGGTCATAGTCAGGTTGGGTAAAGCGGGCCAGCATCTCCGGTGTTAACTCATCAATGGTTTGCATGAAACGGAAATACTTGGCCTCTGGCGACATATTCCGGACAAACTCCTGCTCAATATCCGCATCTTCAGGTCTGATCGGCCGGATCGTCAGGGAGGTGCCATCAGGCAAGTGCAGGCGATTAACCAGATGAGCGGGGTAGGGGTGAATGGCCATGTGAGCGTAAGGAATCGGGGCATTGGGTGGTCGGCCAATTCGAATCCGTACATCTGCAGCCATTACACCCCGGTCGTCGGCCAGCAAGGGATTGATATCCATCTCGACGATATGGGGTAGTTCACAGACCATGTTGGATACCCGCAAGAGTACGTGTTCAACCGCCTCTCTCTTTACCTGTGCCATCTGGCGGAACGGCTCCAGCAGTTGCGCGGCGCGAGTTCTGGCGATCAACCGTTGTGCAAGCAGGCTATTGAGCGGCGGTAGCGCCACGGCACTGTCTCGCAGAATCTCTACTGCGGTACCGCCGGAGCCAAAGGCGATGACCGGTCCGAACACGGGATCTCTTTTTACCCCTACCATCAACTCCCGGGTGTTGGGGCCGGCCGACATGGGTTCGATTGTCACGCCTAAAATCCGGGCCTCTGGATGACGCTTTTCTACCGATTCAAGCAAGGCTTTATAGCTTGAATGCACTTCGGGGGCGGTATTGATATTGAGCCTGACCCCGCCAACATCGGATTTATGACTGATGTCTGGGGAGTTGATCTTCATCGCCACAGGAAAGCCCACGGTCTCGGCCGCCACCAGCGCCTGGGTGGGGGTGTTGGCCTCGATGGTCTGTGTGCAGGGAATATGGAAGGCACGTAATATCGCCTTCGATTCCAGATCCGTGAGTTGTGAGCGACCTTCCGAGAGCGCCGACTCCATGATCAATCTGACACCCTCCACATCCGGGTCCCGCAGGTCAGAGAGCGGCCCGGGTGTCTGTTGCAGCAGTTTCTGGTTTTGACAGTGCCGGGAGAGATAGGCGAAGGCCTCTACCGCTCGTTCTGGGGTGATAAAGCTTGGGATGTGCTGGTTGGAGAGCCGTTCCCTTGCTTCCCGGATACGGGTCTCACCCATCCAGCAGGCCAGCACCGGTTTACCTTTTCGTCCCTTGGCGGCCTCAATGACCGATTCTGCCGCGGCCATGGGATTACTCATCGGCAGGGGGGTAAACAGGGTCAGAATACCATCCACGTTGGGATCATCGATGCAGGCCTTGACCACCTCGCCATAGCGTTCTGCCGAGGCATCGCCAGTAAGGTCGATGGGGTTGCTGTGGGACCAGTTTCCCGGCAGCAGCTTATCCAGCTGCTGAATGGTGTCATCGCCTAGTTTTGCGATCTCAACCCGCAGGTCTTCAGCCCTGTCAGTGGCCAGCACGCCGGGGCCGCCGCCATTGGTGATAATGGCCAGACGATTGCCGCTGACTTTTTTTCCGGCTGAGAGGATCTCTGCAGCGGCAAAGAGTTGTCCGAAGGTCATGGCCCTGACCACGCCGGCCCGTTCCAGCGCGGCGTCAAAGACATCATCAGAGCCGATCATGGCGCCGGTGTGGGTGCTGGCCGCCTCCGAACCCTTAGTGTGCCGGCCAACCTTCAGCACAATCACCGGCTTGGCCCGGGCTGCCGTGCGTAGCCCGCTCATGAAGGCACGGGCATCATGGATGCCCTCGATGTAGAGCAGGATGGCGCTGGTCTTGTAGTCAGAGGCAAGGTAGTCCAGTACATCGCCAAAATCGATGTCGCTGGCATTGCCGAGTGAAACGACCGTAGAGAAACCCAGCTGGTGCGGCTTGGCCCAATCCAGGATGGCGGTACAGAGTGCGCCCGACTGGGAGACCAGTGCCAGTCCGCCGCTTGGCGCGGGTGTCTCCAGGAACGTGGCGTCCAGCCCGATATTGGGCCGCATGATACCGAGACAATTGGGGCCGACCAGTCGCAGGTTATAGTGCCGGGCGGTTTCAAGAATGGATTGTTCAATCCGGGCACCAGCCGGTCCTGTTTCACGAAAGCCTGCGGTAAGGATGACCGCCGAGCGTACACCCTGTTCACCACATTGGCGGATGACACTCGATACCGTCTTGGCCGGTGAGGCAATGACAGCCAGATCAATGGTGTGGTCAATATCTGCGATGGACTTGTAGCATGTATGTCCCTGAACCGACTTGTGACTGGGGTTGATCGGGTACAGCTCTCCCTTGAAGCCTGCCTGTAGCAGGTTTTTGAAGACCCGGGTACCCACACTGTCCGTTTTTTCACTGGCGCCAAATACGGCAATACTTTTAGGGGAGAAGAGTGTGTCGAGGTGATGTGGACCCATGAGCCTTTTTTGCCTGTAGCGTAGGAAAAGAATAGAGTAGAAGCGTTAAAGGAATTTTACATTTTTTTGAGGATCGAGTTGTGCCTATAGCCTATATTTCTCATTCAGATTGCCTGTTGCATGATGTCGGTCAAGACCACCCGGAGCAACCCGGTCGACTGCGCGCTATTCAGGACCTGTTGATCAGTACCGGAATGGAGCTTGCTCTTCAGCAGATTGATGCACCCCTGGCAAAACGTGAGCAGCTGGAACTGGCGCATGACCCGGATTACATCAGCATGCTGTTCACCGATGCCCCACATGAGGGCATTCTGGAACTGGATGGCGATACCTTCATGATGCCCAAGACACTGGATGCGGCCTTGCGAGCCGCAGGTGCGGTTATCAAAGGCGTGGACCTGGTAATGAGTAAAGAGGCTGCATCAGCGTTCTGTGCG
>JAPHUG010000394.1 GCA_026197195.1 Sedimenticola sp. | reverse complement strand
TCCATGTTGCTGTTTGGCCGTCGGCGGAGAGAGAACGAGGGTGCCTTTGAGCCACCCGAGCTGTTTCAGATATCCAGCGAACAGGTGCTGATGGGCGAACGGGCAGTGTCCGAGCCTGACGTGATGATTGATGAGTTGCTGGAGACGCCGCTGCCGCCGAAGAAAAAGAGATCGGCTCCGCCACAGGAAGAGATTGCTGACGCTGCCGCGTTTACAGAATCGAATGTCGATATCGCGTCTATTTTGACAGAAGCCGATATCTATTTGGCCTATCGCCGCTACAGTCAGGCCGAAACCCTGGTAGAGGAGGCGATGAGCCAGAATCCGGAAAGTCCTGAGTTAAAGGCAAAACTGCTTGAGATTTACGCCTTTAGACGGGATAAAAAGGCCTTTGGCCGTTATCTTGATCAGGTCTATCAACTCCTCATGATTCAGTCACCAGAGTTATGGGAAAAGATTGTGGATATGGGGCATGACCTGGTTCCGGAACACCCTGCCTGGTCGGCCGAAGGGCAGCCCTTTGTCCCCTCGGTTGATACGCCAGAGGAGGTGCAGGTGGAGGCGGTCGATGATCAGGATGATCCACTGGATATTGATATGAATCTGGATATCAATCTGGATGAGTTGGATGTGCCAGAATCACTCCGCGATATCTCCGTTTTTGATGAACTCGAAAAAGATGATGATTCAGATGCGATGGATATCCCAAGCGTGGATGTCAATTTTGAACGCCTGGATGATCCGACAAAAGATAAATAACCACCAGACAAGACACAGTGTGGGCCAGACAACTACGGTTTTTTATACCGTATTGTTTTTCTGGCCGGTTGTGGAGCTAATGTGAAGATAGAGAGTAACCGCCTTGATGTTGACGTATCGGCCTCAGAGCGTCCCATTGTATTCCCCCTTGGCATTCCCGGTTTCGAGCAGGTGCGTGAGTTTCAACTGTTCCATCAGGATGAGAAGGACATCGTCGGCTACTTACAGGCTATAGGTGAAGAGGGACTCACTTTCTCAGTCCTGTCTCCTGAAAGTCTCAATATCTTTTATGAATTTACCTTGACCGACGAAGAGCAGGCACTACTCCAGCTCGATCAGGTTGAAGATCTTGTTCTGTTGGTGATCGCCTACCGAAACAGCCTGGGTTCAGTGCAAGAGGGTGAGGGTGAACTCGGTGTGAACGCGAATTTCATGGCCCCATTGCTGATTAATGCCCAGGCCCGGATAGGGTTTCAAAAGGTGCTGGGAAAAGCCGAGAGAAAGATTACCATCAAGGCTGATTAGTTTTGGGTGCGATTAGGCCCCCATCGCCCTTACTGGAAGGTCGCTTGGGTGATCCCCTCTGAATTGATCCGAATATAGGAACCGGCAGTTTCATGCCAATCCTTCAGCACATAACGTCTGGCTGGCATACCCTCCAATTCAAACTGATGCAGTGCAGGGCGGTGGGTGTGACCATGGATCAACTGCTGAACACCCTGTTCCCGCATATAGCCTTCAACCGTTCGTTGGTTTACATCCATAATGTCCGCCGGCTTTAGGGAAACCACTTCACCACTGCGTTGACGATACTCGGCGGCCAGTAGCTGTCGCTCTTCAATCGATCGCGCCAGGAAGTCAGCAATAAAGGCCTCACTTCTTAAAAGCTTTCGAGCTTGTAAATACTCCTCGTCATCACTGCAGAGCAAGTCGCCGTGCATCAGCAGGGTTGGTGTGCCGAACAGGTCTACGGTTGCGGGATCAGGGAGCAGATTGCAGCCTGTAGCTTCAGCGAAGGCCTTTCCAAGCAGAAAATCGCGATTCCCATGCATGATTGAAAGGGCACACCCCTTTGTTGAAAGGTCTTGCAGTGCTGTGAGAATGTGCGGTACGGGTGGGGTGATATCATCATCTCCGATCCAGGCGTCAAACAGATCGCCCAGAATATAGAGATGCCCGGCACTTTTCGCCTGTTCCTCTAAAAAGCGCAGAAACAGATTAATGGTAGCAGGCCGATCTCGAGACAAGTGGAGATCGGAGATGATGAGTATGTCTTGCATGGCAATCAGTTATTCGCTGATGATTGCCTCTTCAATGATCAGATCCTCAGCCGGAACGTCCTGGTGACCGGCGCGCATGGTGGTATCAACCGTTTTCATCTTGTTGATGACATCCATACCTTCGGTTACCTTGCCAAAGACACAATAGCCCCATCCGTCCTGACCGGGATAATCCAGGAATTTGTTGTCAGCCACATTGATAAAAAACTGGGCGGAGGCAGAGTGTGGATCCATGGTCCGGGCCATCGCGATAGAGCCGGTCATGTTGCTCAGGCCATTTTTAGCTTCGTTCTCAATAGGTGCGCGGGTGCTCTTCTCTTTCATGCCGACCTCAAAGCCACCGCCCTGAATCATGAAGTTGTTGATCACACGGTGAAAGATGGTGCCGTTATAAAAGCCATCTTTTACATATTGAATGAAATTGGCACTGGTGATCGGGGCCTTCTCTTCATCCAGTTCGATGACGATATCGCCTTGATTGGTCTTGAGAGTAATCATGTGGGGATTCCTGTTGTTTAGTTGGAGATTCGGGTAACGCTTTCAATGGTGACGGTTGTGGTAGGCACATTTTGCATACCCATGCTGCTGGATGTGGCTACGTCGGCAATCCTGTCCACCGTTTCAATGCCTTTGGTAACCCGGCCAAACACGGCATAGCCCCAGCCATCAAAGCTTGGGTAATCCAGATTGCTGTTGTCCTTGTGGTTAATAAAGAACTGGGAAGTGGCAGAATGGGGTTGATTGGTTCTGGCCATGGCTATTGTGCCGCGTGTATTAGTAAGGCCATTTTTTGCCTCATTCTTGACCGGCGCATGCCCGCGTTTCTGGTCAAGCTCTGCGGTGAAGCCGCCGCCCTGGATCATAAAGCCGTTGATCACTCGGTGGAAGACAGTGCCGCTGTAGAAGCCTTCATCAACGTAGCGAAGGAAATTGGCAACAGTTGCAGGTGCTTTACTGCCGTCCAGTTCCAGCTCAATGTCACCGAGTGAGGTCTTCATTAGGACGCGGGTCATCTCGGCTTGGACCGGGGCGGTGAGACCCAGGGTTAATAGAATAGGTAGCAGATAGGAAAACAGACGTTTAATCATTCTCGTAGCTCACTCATATTGGGAGAATTGGACACAATCAATCAAAGAAACCTGTGTAAACGGATTATCATAAAGGTTAGTGGCGTCAGAAAAAACCCTGAATTACCGCAATCACTTTGTTGACTGCCCGCTTTCGTTTACTATGCGCGGGATAGAGCCCTTGGCGAGACGCGGTTCGTTACAGTTTGAATCGCACGCTCTCCCAACAAATAATCTGCTGGAGTTGTTATGTTGAAGATCTACAACGATCTTACCAACCAAAAACAAGTATTCGTTCCGATTGAGCCGGGAAAGGTTCGCATGTATGTCTGTGGCATGACGGTCTATGACCTCTGCCATCTGGGACATGCCCGGGTGATGGTCGTGTTTGATGTGGTCTATCGCTATCTCAAGGCGCAGGGCTATGATGTCACCTATATCCGTAATATCACCGATATTGATGACAAGATCATCAATCGTGCTAACGAGAATGGCGAACCATTCAGCGATCTGACCGAGCGTTTCATCACCGCCATGCATGAGGACTCTGACGCGCTGGGGATATTGAAGCCCGATGATGAGCCGCGCGCCACGGCCCATATAGCTGAAATTCTGGCCATGATTGAGCGCCTGATAGAGAACGGCCACGCCTACGTGGCTGACAATCAGGATGTCTACTACTCAGTGGGTAGTTTTGAGGGTTATGGCAAGCTCTCCGGCAAGAGTCTGGATGATCTGCAGGCCGGCGCCCGGGTTGAGGTGGGTGACCAGAAGCGTAACCCGCTGGATTTCGTGCTCTGGAAGGCAGCCAAGCCGGGTGAACCGGCCTGGGCTTCACCCTGGGGAGAAGGGCGTCCCGGTTGGCACATTGAGTGCTCGGCCATGTCGACCTGCTGCCTGGGGGATACCTTTGATATCCACGGTGGCGGGGCCGATCTGACCTTCCCACACCATGAGAATGAGATTGCCCAGTCCGAGGGCGCAACCGG